>CAWUKE010000089.1:0-8728 GCA_963922935.1 uncultured Alphaproteobacteria bacterium
GTAGACCCTAGCGACGGTGACGTTTGCGCCAATGACGCCCGGTTTCATAACTCGTCTCTAATGTCGATCCAGACTTCGTCGAGGAATAACCGGCTAGGTTCTCGCTGTGCATCACCTTTTGCTTCGCGTGATAGCCATGCGAGCAGCCCTGCTCACGACAGACCTGCCCGTCTTCATAATGGCTGACGCCCCCTGACGGAGCCGTATGAACCGTTGGAGCCACGGGCGCGTGCGAGTGGCTCACAGACGGCCTGTAGGTTGGTGCAGGTTGCGCAGCGGGCTGAGGGATTGTTCCTGTGCCGGGCGCGCATAAAACACGACGCCATTCATAACGCTCATCCGCGATCAGGCGTTTTGTTTGCACCTGACCATATTCTGTCGGGACTTCGATCAGCGCTTCAATACCGGGCTGAACCAGTTTTTCGACCGTAATAGATCGATATTCCGCAGGCACAGGGATTTCCTGCACACCACCGGGATCGGCGACAACTTGCTTGGTGATTGTCTGATAGACGGCCGGAACGCGGGTGCGTTGTACACCGCCCGGGCTACTCATCACTTTGCGTGTGACATTCACCGTCTCGCCAGGCTCTTCGACCAGACACCAGATTTCACACATGGGTCCGCAAGCGCTTCCGCCCGTCTGACCATATTGGGTCGTGCTGGAATAGCCTTGTCCGTGGCGACCCGCATCTGCTGTGCTGTGAATGATATAGCCCTGACGCGCCAATTCACCCGGATTGCCTTTCTTCCAGATCAAACGCGGCGCGGAAGTTTGCAGCGTTTCTGTAACCGTCTGAAAAGTTGGGGGCGTCACGGACAACTTATCATAAGAGGGTCGCGTCAAAACTTTCTCTGACACAGTTTTATAGGTGGGCTGACGCACAGCGAAACGAACACTGGGTTCTTTGACCATGACTTGCTCTGTCTCCGTCACTAGCTGGGCCTGTGCGATATGAGGCTTCGTATGGGCTTCACGCGTGATGACTTTTTCCGTCAGCGTTTCATATTGCGCCGGAATTTTGACGCGGGCGTAGCATTCGCCAGCATGACTTACCGGAGGGAGCAAATCCGGCGTATAAGCCGGGCCGCTCACGGGTCCCCCCGCCCAAACAGGCGCAGCCATGGCTATGAGGGCGGTTGAGAAAAGGGCAGGCTTTAAGGTCATGAACATACTCCTTCGTTGTTCATCGCAAGACGTCCCATCCCGATGTGCAAGTTTTGTGCTAGCGGTTGCGCCCTATCCCTATGATGAACAAAACGATTACGGCACCTACTGCGTTGGCGATCATATCGAGCCCGGAAAAACTCCGGCTTGTCGTGAGAAGAGCTTGAGCCACCTCCACAGCGACCCCAAAGACGGTAGTGTATAGAAAGACCTTTATCAGTGGCCAGCGCGGCCAACCGAAGGCCGTTAACCCCGCGAGAGCGCCATAGGCCAATGCATGCTGAATTTTGTCGGTATAGGTTACTGAGGCTGGGGCGCTGCTCGGCATTAATGAGAGTATCGAAATGGCTAAGACCAAGCCCAATACTGCAATCCGAAAAACCGTTTTCATGATTGAGGCTCTGGCCTGTCTTCGTGGCAGAACGAAGAGGATTTCGAGCTAAATCTGTGTATTGATGCGGCATTCGTCACCCCCCAGATTTACGATATGTGACCCGCTTGATAGGGTTAAAGCATGGTAAACATGGCAGCAATGTGGCAGGCGTCGCTTGCAAAAAACGGCGTCAGGAACTCCTGCAAACGCTGAGGAAAGGAACAAGAAATGGACGTATTAAATCCAAAGGACGTGGCGGAAACACTGGATGGATGGACAGGCGGTGACGATTTCATCACCAAAGTCTTCCGCTTTGAGGATTTCGCGGAAGCCTTTGCCTGGATGACACGCATAGCCATCATCGCTGATAAAATGGATCACCACCCAGAATGGTTCAATGTTTACAACCGCGTTGATGTCACCCTGACAACCCATGATGCGGGCGGTGTGACCGAGAAGGATCGGGCGCTCGCGGAAGCTATGGAAAAAGCGGCCTAATTCTCTTTTTTGAAAACACAAATGGGCGCTGGCGATAGAACCGTTTTTACGGCTTGCACCCGCAGGATCTCCGCGCCACTCTCTTGCCCATGCCCCAATCTCTGCCATTTCGTTTTATCTTAACAGCTGTCGCAACACTGCTGGCCGTTCCTGCCGCCGCGCAAACTGATGCGGCAAACGACCTGTTAGCTTTGACGTGTCCAGAAGGTCGGATCATAACGCTGGATGATCAACCAGCTTGCGAATTGGAAGATAGTGTCAGTCTTCTGATTGCAGATTTTGAGCGCAATTCGCTGCAAAGTAATGTCTACGCTGCGGGCGAAAAAGGCGATCGCGACGCCTTGCGACGCCTTCCTGATGTCTCCCCGGCTGGGATTGCTGAACGCCAACGCTATCTTGAGGCCTTTGTCCGTCGCCATACAAATCTGCGGCGTTCACCCGGCTTTGCGCGCCTGACACAGAATGAGCGGCTCGATTACGACTTGCTGGGCTTTGTACTGACGCTCGACTCCCGGGTTGCGCCATTTGATGAAGCCCGCATCCCTTTCCAGAACGATAGTGGGTTTTTCAACGAGCTTTTATACGTCATGCGGCAGACACGCTTTGAAAGTGTTGACGATTACAGCGCATATGCCGCCCGCTTGACCAAACTGCCCGCCTATTTCGCAGACCATAAAGCCAATATGCGCCGCGGCATTGAAACGAACTATACGGCCAGCGCCGATATTATGCCGGGCATCATTGAAGTCGTGCGGCGATTGGCAGAAGCCCCTGTCGCTGAACACCCGCTTTTCGCGCCGTTTATGCGGTTTCCAGACAGTCTGGAGGCGGCCCAGCAAGCACGGCTTCGCGCTTTGGGTGAAGCTGCGCTCAGCACATCCGTTATTCCGGGCTACCAAGCGCTTTTGACCTTCTTGGAAGATGAATATGCCCCGGCAGCGCGGACCGAAGCCGGTGTGGGAACGACCGAACAAGGCCGCGATTATTACCGCGCACTCGTGCGAAATTATACAACACTCGACCTCAGCCCTGACGAAGTTCACGCGCTCGGACAAAGTGAAGTCGCGCGGATCCGCGAAGAGATGGACACGGCCATGCAGGAAGCGGGCTTTACCGGTACGTTTCCTGAATTCTTGGCCTTCCTGCGGTCCGATCCGCAATTTTACGCCAAAACCGAAGATGAATTGCTCATGCGCGCGGCTTGGCTTGCCAAAAAGCTGGACGGGCAAATGCCGGCCTTCTTCAAGACATTGCCACGCCTGCCCTATGGCGTAATCAAAGTTCCTGACGAAATTGCGCCCAACTATACAACAGGTCGTTATTGGGGCGGATCGCCGGAAAATCGCCGAGCGGGCAACTATGTTGTGAACACCTATGATCTTTCGCAACGCCCGCTTTATGAATTACCCGCGCTGACGGCGCATGAAGGGGTACCGGGTCACCACCACCAGATCGCTCTCGCGCAAGAACTCAACCAAGCGCGTCCCGACATGCCAGAGTTTCGACGCTCCCTTTATCCAACCGCCTTTGGCGAAGGGTGGGGACTCTATGCGGAGCGGCTCGCCGCCGAAATGGGCCTTTATGAAACGCCTTATGAACGCTTTGGGCAGCTATCTTATGAAATGTGGCGCGCCTGTCGGTTAGTTGTGGATACCGGCATGCATTGGCTTGGCTGGACACGCGAAGAGGCCGAAGCCTGCTTTTTAGAAAACTCAGCCCTTTCCAGAAGTAATATCCGCACCGAAGTTGATCGCTACATTAGCTGGCCGGGCCAGGCCTTAGCCTACAAAGTTGGCGAATTGAAAATCATTGAGCTCCGCGAACGGGCCGAAGCCGCGCTGGGTGAGCAGTTCGATATTGGCGAATTTCACGATGCCGTTTTGATGCAGGGCGGCGTGCCCCTGTCACAACTGGAACGACAGATCGATCAATATATCGCCCGCGTTCAGCGGACGCGCCAATAAAAAACGCCCTGGACTTTCGCCCAGAGCGTTGCGCGTCTCGCTTCTATCGATACTGCCCCCTAGAAGCGATAGCGACCCCGCAGCATTATCGGAACGGACAGTGTTGAGCCGCCATTATTAATGCCGGCCAGAGCATTGCCCGGACCCAAAGCGGATGTGTCTGTGTCAGGCTTACCCGTGTAGCGCAGGCCGGTTTCAAGACCGATTGTGCTATAGCGTGTCAGCGGTGTTTCAACACCAACCAGACCCGCAGCCGTTCCAACAAGGCTGCTTTCGTAGAATGGCACAGGGTTCCCACCATTAAAGGCTGCGCCGCCGAGTTGCACATTTTCGATCTGAACATCGTCGAGCTGTGTCAGGCCAACACGACCTTCGACGTAAGGGCGCACTGAATTCAAGATCAAACCTCTGCGTAGGGCAAAATACTGACGCAGACCCAACTCCGCGCCGTAGCTTTCGTAATCCGATAATGCACCGGTCAGCGCTTCTTCGCCAACTGTTCCCCAATCCACAACGCCTGCGCTGTCTGCTTTCTGATAGTGACCCATCAGCGTGACTTTGCGGTTTGGCGAAAGTGCGTAAGAACCACCAAGTTCGGCGCGCAGGCCTGTATCATAGGCATCATTCATGCTGATCGTACGGATGTTTGCGGGGGAACCATCATTGGTCTGTGACCCCGTAACCGCCGTGCCATCAACGATGAAAGCGGGGCCGACGCCGCCTTCTAGGTTCCAGCGTGAGAGGCAGGCTTGTGTCCCACAGCCCTTTGGCGCGTGATGCGCGGTGTGCTGACCGTGATGCGCGGTATGATGATAGGCGGAGTGCTTATAAGAGTTGTGACCGCCAATTCCGAGGAAGGAGCAGCCGGAAAGCGCGATGGATGCCGTAATGGCCGAGGCGCCGAGAAGCAGATTACGCATTGTCGTATCCCTGTTCATGTCGTCCCGAGCTGGCACAATGCGCCTCGGGGAGCGTTTACAAGGAGCGTGACTTGCAACCTGTGTGCCAGATCGCGAATGGGCCGAACGTTTTGGAAATTTTCTCTATAAACACGAAAAAGCCCGGCCGAGGCCGGGCTGGAATTCTTTATCTGTTGCAGATCTTTTAGAAGGCGACCCGACCCCGGAGTTTAAGCGGGATAGAGACGCGGTCCTCACTTTCGAACAGCGTATCCATATTATCGCGCCAGCGAACACCGGACTCGACGCCGATAGCCGCGCGAGGCCCAACTGCCAATTCAGCGCCCACAACAGCGGCCGCCGTTGGGTTCCAGCCGGCCTCGACATAATCCAGCGCGCCAAACTCAACACCATCGGCGGAGTAAGGACGATTGATTGTCACGTCATTATTGTGCGTGAAGCCAGCGGTCGCGCCCACATAGGGACGGAAGCCTGGATTTTGGCCGATATATTGGCGGACACCGCCTTCGATCGTGAACAAGTCAAGATCGGAGAAGACTGCGTCGATGTTTTCAAGCGTTCCTGGGGACCGCGCATCAACAGACTGATAGCCTTCAACCGTTTGACCTTCGGCTGTCCCGTAGCTGACCCCACCGAGCAGAGTTGTGTTACGAGACACATCATAAGCCAGGTTGCCCCCAACAGACTTGAAGGTGCCGAACGCTTCGTCGTAGCTAATGCCGGTCGTTCCGCCTGTATTCACGGCTGGATTTGCATCTGATGGACCCGCAGGTTTCGCGGTGAAAATATCCCCGCCCGCATCAAATTCTGTTCCGAGTGTGCCTTCGACGCCGAACGGCATTGCCGCGCCAAAGGCTGCGCCTGCTAGACCTGCGCCAAAGGCTGAGCCGCGTAGTTGCGGGACGCCATAGGGCGCTGGGTAAGGCTGTGGGACATAAACCGGCGAGCCCACGACCGTCTGGACGCCTTGGCCCTGCACATAAGCGCCATTTGTATATTGCGTCCCAACAACATTCGTTCCGAAGGCGGCTCCGCCCGCGGCAGCCCCAAATGGAGCGCCAGCGCCAATTGTTGTCGCTTGGAAGCCATTAGCGCCATAATATCCAGCACCAGACCCCCCGGCAAAGCCAACGCCCTGACCATTAAATCCGGCATTGCCAACGCCATTTGCAGCAAGGCCTGCACCGACTGCGCCTGGACCATAGCCCGCGCCCGTTCCGTATCCCGCGCCTGTACCGTAGCCGTAGGCATTCCCAGCGCCATAACCCGGCCCAAAGCCTTGGGCCGTTCCGTAAGCCATGCCGCCAACACAATTAGCACCGCCTGCGTAACTGTAAGCGCCGTGCTGATAGCTGGCTTGTTGATAGCCATATCCCGCGGGTCCACCGGGGAGGCAGTTTACAGCAGCTGAAGAGCCGTATCCGGAAGATCCGAACGGTCCGCCCAGTCCTGAACACCCTGTGGCAACGACGGCTGAGATTGCAAAGATTGCGAGCCGCATATCGGCCTCCCTTTGGTTTTCCTCATCGACCAGCCTTGGGTCGATCCTTATTCCATTCTGACCCTCTTGAAGCAGTTCATGCTTAAGAAAGCGTTTTCAAAGCCCGAACAAACCCTTAACGGCGTTAGTTTTTTTCAGAGGGAGGCTTAAAAATTAAAACTTCCGCGCAGCGTGAAGGGTACGGTCACATTGGTGTCGCCTTTGGCGCCGTTAGCATAATCGCGAGCTGCTTCGACGCGAACACCTGTTTCAAAAGCGAGCGCTGTTTTCGGGGTGACTTGCCACTCTAGACCCGCGGCGAGACGGCCCGTTGGAACCCATTGTGCGTCATAGACTTCAATGGCTCCCTGCGGACCTGTATTATCAAGGTCATAGTAGCGCAGCTGCTCATCTGTAGAGGATACACCGTCTGCGCTAATCGCCGAACTATAGAAAAGTTGGTCGATATCTTGTTTGTATGAGACGGCGTTATACCGAGACGCTCCCCCTGAAAGGCCAACAAATGGCGTTATGGTCTGACCAGTTGTCCTACCCGCGACTGGATCGAAATAAACACGTCCTCCAGCTTCCAAGTCCAAACGGTTCATATCCGAGAAGTCGTAACTGACACGCGCAATTTCCGTATTCGGCCTGAAGAACGTGCCGCCATTAGAAATTCCCGTCAAAACACCGGCTTCATAGGTTTCAATCGTATTATCCTGGTAAACTGTCGCCTGCTGGATCGCGACCGTACCGCTTGCGCCTTCAGAAGCGGCATAGCCGACCCGACCGAACAGTGTGGCTTTGTCAGTAAGAACATATTCGCCGCTAAGCCCGATTGTCGCCGGAACAGACCATGCATCATCAAAAGCAATTGGGGGTTGGAGACGTTCATCAAAGGCACCATCAGTCGTGCGTGGACGCGAGCTAGTTGACCAATCCGTGAGGACGATTTGGCCGCTAGCGACTGAACCAGAGATAGCGCCCTCATTATAGTTAGACGCATCATATCCGTCGAATGGAGATGGTGTTCCGGCTATATTAGGATCGAGAATATTACCTCGGTAACTTTTCTCCACACCCATGTCGAGCGCTCCGCGGAAGCGCGGCTTGCGCATTTTCGGACCCTGCGAAGCGTGCAGAACTGGTGCGTGAGCCTTTGCGCCTGCGTGCGAGCCATAATGTTGTGTTGCGACTTGCGGCGCGCCAAATTGTGGCTGCTGCGGAAATCCGCCCGCTGTGCTGAGGCTGACTTGGCTAGGGTGGCAGCCTTGCGGAATCGGCGCTTGTGCATGCGGTATCTGGCACGGATCAAAACTGGAGGCGTAAGCCGGACCGACATGACTGGAATAATGGGAAGCACTTTTTTTGCCGAAGCCGAAGCCCCCTAAGTAAGAGCACCCGGAAAGTAGTGCCGATGCTGTTACAATGCCCACAAGACGCATAACGTCCCCCGAAAAAGCCGAACGAACGGGCGCAATTCACCCGTCATGGTTAATGCCTTGTGACGCGTGAGGCTTAACAAGCGGTTTAGCGAACGCACAGAAAGCACGCCTTTTTCGTCAAGGTTTCATTAAGGTCTCGTTTGGGGACAGTTCGGTGTTTCAGACTTGAAAGCACAGTCTGCGCTTGGCATCCGCCCGCCGTGGCTCGTATTCTGCTCATATCATCGCTCACAGCTGGAAGCCATGTCGGCGCGACCGTCTCGGCCTTCATTATGCGGCGATTGGGCGTAGACGTGGCTGTTCTGCCGACAACGCTGTTTGGGCGACATCCGGGTTGGGGCGCACCCGGTGGGATGGTCACACCAGCGGAGACGCTGCGCAGTATGTGGAACGGTTTACGGGCCCAATTGGATGCCGGTGGTCGCCCGTTTGATGCGGTGATGACCGGCTATATGGGCGACGAAGCGCATATCACACTCGCCGCGGAAGCCATCGACCTTCTAAAGCCCGCACACATCCTTGTTGATCCCGTTATGGGTGATTGGAACACGGACGCCCCTGAAACAGGCCGCCTCTATATTCCGAAACAGCGCGCCGAAGCGCTGTGTGACCAACTCGTCCCGCGCGCCCATATCGTGACGCCCAATAGTTGGGAATGGCGGTATCTCACGGGATCACTGGAAGAACCTCGTCAGGCTCTACCTCGTCCTCTCGCCGGAACGCGTGAAACGCTCGTCACATCAGTAGAGTCCGAAGACCAAATTGGCGCCATGCTTTTTGCGGGTGAAGACACTCACCGCATTCTGCATGATTATTATCCCAACATGCCACATGGGGGTGGTGACGCGTTGGCGGCGGATTATCTGGCGCAAAGACTGTT
>CAWUKE010000090.1:0-8673 GCA_963922935.1 uncultured Alphaproteobacteria bacterium
GATCTTCATGTGGTTCTTGGCGCGCAGTTCGCGAGGAACCGGGCCAAAGATCCGCGTGCCGATCGGCTCGCCATTATTATTGATGATGACAGCCGCATTGCCGTCAAAACGGATGACAGAGCCGTCGCGGCGCTGAATGTCTTTCGCGACGCGAACGACGACGGCTTTACGCACGTCACCTTTTTTCACTTTACCGCGTGGGATCGCCTCTTTGACGGACACAACGATTGTGTCGCCAACATGGGCGTAGCGACGCTTAGAGCCGCCCAGCACTTTGATGCACTGCACGCGACGTGCGCCGGAATTATCGGCTACATCCAGGTTGGATTGCATCTGAATCATGGTTGTTTCCTTAAGCTTGGGAGTCTCGCCACTGGAGCCGGATTAACCGGCGGTGACGACTTCCCAGGTCTTCGTTTTGCTCTTGGGTGGGCATTCCACGATGCGGACTTTGTCGCCAACCTTATGAGCGTTCGCTTCGTCGTGGGCGTGGTAACGCTTGGACCGACGAATTGTTTTTTTCAGCAGCGGATGCAGGAACTGGCGCTCCACTTTCACCACAACTGTCTTGTCGCCTTTATCAGAGACAACAGTGCCTTGCAGGATACGCTTGGGCATAGTCCTAGCCTTCCTTCTTTGCAGACGCTTTACGCTGGTTCTGCAGTGTCTTGATACGAGCGACCGCGCGGCGAACCTGACGCACGCGGGCTGTGCTTTGCAGCTGCCCTGTGGCGTCTTGGAAACGCAGGTTGAACTGCTCTTTTTTCAGCTCAACCAGGCGTTCACCCAACTGATCGTCAGACAACTGACGCAGCTCGTCTACTTTTAGGGATTGATCGGCCATCTTAGTTGCCCTCACCCGGACGCGTGACAATCTTGCACTTCACGGGAAGCTTCGCCGCGCCAAGACGCAGAGCTTCGCGTGCAACTTCATCAGAGACGCCGTCAATTTCAAACATGATCCGACCGGGACGCACTTTGGCGGCCCAGAATTCAACGGAACCCTTACCTTTACCCATCCGAACTTCGGTTGGCTTCTTCGTCACAGGGATATCGGGGAAGATGCGGATCCACACACGACCGGCACGCTTCATGTGACGCGTGATGGCCCGGCGGGTCGCTTCGATCTGGCGCGCTGTGATACGCTCAGGTTCCATGGCTTTCAGACCATAGGACCCGAAGTTCAAAGCCGTGCCGCCCTTGGCATTGCCCTTGATGCGGCCCTTATGGGCTTTACGGAATTTTGTACGCTTTGGCTGACGCATAGTCTTCTAACGCCTTCCTTAGTTCGCGCGAGCGGGACGACGGCCACCACGATCGCCACCACGACCACCCCGGTCGTTCTGGCGGGAGCGCGTGTCACCCTGCTCTGTCATGCGACGCTCATGAGCATAGGGGTCATGCTCCATGATCTCGCCTTTATTGATCCAAACTTTGATGCCGATGATGCCCATCGTCGTCATCGCAGACGCCACACCATAATCGATGTCAGCGCGCAGCGTGTGCAACGGCACAGCGCCTTCCTGATATTGCTCAACGCGAGCAATTTCAGCACCGCCCAGACGACCGCCGAGACGGATCTTACAGCCTTTTGCGCCCATGCGCATCGCGCTTTGCAGCGAACGCTTCATAGCACGACGGAAAGACACGCGACGCTCGAGCTGCTGGGCAATACCATCAGCGACGAGGTTGGCATCGACTTCCGGCTTACGGACTTCAACGAGGTTGATGAAGACTTCGCCGTCAACCATTGTCGCGACGCGCTTCCGCAAGGCTTCGATGTCTGCACCTTTTTTGCCAATCACAACACCCGGACGCGCCGTGTAGATTGTGATGCGGCAGGTTTTGTGCGGACGCTCAATAACGATCCGGGAAACGGATGCGTTTTTCAGCTCGCTCATCAAGAATGCGCGGATCGCGAGGTCTTGATGCAGCAGATCGCCATATTCGTTCGTATTCGCATACCAACGTGATTGCCACGTGCGGTTAATGCCAAGGCGAAGGCCGATCGGATTGATCTTCTGACCCATTACGCGGCCTCCTGCTCTTCAACTTCTTTGACAACGATCGTCAGCTCAGAGAACGGCTTTAAGATCCGTGCGCCGCGACCGCGAGCCCGCGCCCGGAAGCGCTTCATGACGAAGTTCTTGCCGACATAGGCTTCAGAGACGATCAAATTGTCGATGTCGAGATTGTGATTGTTTTCAGCGTTCGCGATCGCGCTTTCCAGCACCTTCTTGACTTCGCCGGAGATACGCTTGTGCGAGAATTCCAGGTCAGCCAAAGCTTTGTCCACTTTCTTACCGCGGATCAGCTGCGCCACGAGGTTCAGCTTTTGCGGAGAAATACGGATCATGCGCAGTTTGGCGCGCGCCTCATTGTCGGCTAACCGACGCTCTTGTTTCTTCTTACCCATCGGATTTACTTCCGCTTCGCTTTTTTATCGGCCGCATGACCGTAATAGGTCCGGGTTGGCGCAAATTCGCCAAGCTTGTGACCGACCATATCTTCGTCGATCAGAACCGGCACAAACTTACGACCGTTGTGAACCTGAAAGGTTAGGCCCACAAATTGCGGCATGATTGTCGAACGGCGCGACCAAGTTTTGATCGGCTTACGGCGGCCTTCAGCGTGTGAGGCTTCTGCTTTTTTGAGCAGATAGCCATCAACAAACGGGCCTTTCCAGACTGAACGTGGCATCGTCTCGTCCTTCCCTAGCGTTTCTTCTTCGCGTGGCGCGAACGGATGATGAATTTATCAGACGGCTTGTTTTTCTTGCGCGTCCGCGCGCCTTTTGTGGGTTTACCCCAAGGCGTCACAGGATCGCGACCACCGGATGTGCGGCCTTCACCACCACCGTGTGGGTGATCAACCGGGTTCATGGCCACACCGCGAACGGACGGGCGAACACCGAGCCAGCGCTTACGACCAGCTTTACCTAAGTTGATGTTCATGTGATCCGGGTTAGACACAGCCCCAACAGTCGCCATGCAGGTCTGATGGATCATACGCATTTCGCCAGATTTCAGGCGAACCTGCGCGTAACCTTCGGAGCGACCGACGAGCTGCGCGTAAGTTCCAGCGGAACGGGCAATCTGACCGCCCTTACCGGGCTTCATCTCAATATTGTGGATGATTGTCCCGACCGGCATCGCGCGCAGTGGCATTGCGTTACCCGGCTTCACGTCAGCACGCTCAGCCGAGAGAACCGTGTCACCAACTGCCAGACGCTGTGGCGCCAAGATGTAGGACTTTGTGCCGTCTTTATACTTCAGCAGCGCAATAAAGGCTGTGCGGTTTGGATCATATTCCAGACGCTCAACAGTCGCTTCCATGCCCATCTTCGTGCGCTTGAAATCGATCTTACGATAAAGACGCTTGTGGCCCCCGCCCTGACGGCGAGACGTGATGCGGCCCGTATTGTTACGGCCACCGGTTTTCGTCAGGCCTTCCGTCAGGCTCTTTTCCGGGCGACCTTTGTGCAGCTCGCTGCGGTCGACCTGGACGAGATTCCGCCGGGACGGGCTCGTCGGATTGAAAGTCTTCAATGCCATTGTCTTACAGCCCCGTCGCAATATCGATCGTGTCGCCGTCTTTCAGCGTCACGATGGCTTTTTTGACGTCATTCCGACGACCCAGACGGCCGCGGAAGCGCTTTGTTTTACCTTTTGTCAGGATCGTGTTCACCGCCGTGACAGAGACGTTGAACAGCTGCTCAACAGCGGCCTTGATCTCTGGCTTTGACGCGGAGGTCGGAACCTCAAAGACGATCTGATTGTTCTCAGCCACGATTGTGGACTTTTCCGTGATGACCGGAGTCAGCACTGTATCGTAATGTTTTGCAGTCACGCTCATTTTAGACGCTCCTCAAGAGCTTCGACAGCATCCTTGCTCAGCACCAATGTATGGCGACGAAGGATGTCGTAAACGTTTGCGCCCTGGATTGGCAGCACGTCGACATTCGGAATATTGCGCGCGGCGCGACCGAAATTTTCTTCAATTTCAGCACCACCAACGATTAAAGCGTTTTTCGCGCCGAGCTTTTCGAGTTGCTTGCGCAGTTTCGCCGTTTTCGCCTCTTTGACAGATAGCGCATCAACAACGATCAACTCGCCCGCAGACTGCTTCGCGGAAAGCGCATGACGCAGAGCCATCTTGCGCACTTTCTTTGGCAGGTCGTGCGCGTGGCTGCGTGAGCGAGGACCGTGAGCCTTCGCACCGCCACGGAACTGTGACACAGATCCGTTACCGTGACGCGCTGTACCGCCGCCTTTTTGGCGACCGATACGCTTGGTTGTTTTCGCGACATCGCCGCGCTCTTGCACTTGATGCGTACCGGACTGACGCTTCGCCAGTTGATAGCGCACCATGCGATGCAGAATGTCTTTACGTGGCTCTTGGCCGAAGACGACGTCTGACAGATCGACTGATCCGCCTTTCTTGCCGTCGAGTGTTGTCACATCAATCTTCATGACTACTCTTCCTCGCCTTTAGCGTCTGACGCAGCAGGCGCTTCTTTGGCCGCAGGCGCGTCCATCGTGAATTTCCCTGGCAGCGGCAGCTCATCGACTTTCACGCCTTTGACAGCGTCGCGAAGCTCAACCCAGCTCCCTTTTGATCCGGGCACGTGACCTTTGACGAGCACGAGACCTTGATCGGCATCGACGCGTTCGATCGTCAGGTTCTGCAGTGTGCGACGCACAGCGCCCATGTGACCGGCCATCTTCTTGCCTTTGAAGACCTTACCCGGCTCCTGACATTGACCTGTTGAGCCGTGTGAGCGGTGCGAGATCGAGACACCGTGTGTCGCGCGCAGACCGCCAAAGTTGTGACGCTTCATCGCACCCGCAAAACCTTTACCGACTGTGATGCCAGAGGCGTCAATCTTCTGACCCGGAACAAAGTGATCCGCCGCCATAGACGCACCAACTTCGATCATGTTGTCAGCGGCCACGCGAAACTCAACCAGTTTCTGTTTCGGCGTCACGCCCGCTTTCGCAAAGCGCTCGCGCTCCGCTTTAGAGACGCGCTTTACCTTCGCGTCGCCAGCGCCGAGCTGCAGAGCGGCATAACCGTCGCGCTCAGGCGTTTTGTGAGCGACCACTTGGCAGCCCTCTAATGATAATACAGTGACGGGAACGTGGTTCCCGGCGTCGTCATAGACCCGGGTCATCCCGAGCTTGCGCGCCAATAGGCCGGAGCGTTGCATCGCAGGTTATCCTTCACAAAATTCGCCAACCGATCACCACGACCGAGAGGCGTCATATGCACAGTGTCTTAGAGTGAGAGCGCTTAGACCTAGCAAAAGAAGACCCGCGCATCGTAACGTGATGCCGAGCCGTTTACTGTTTTAAGGTCGTAAGCCGCGTCTGCCCTCAGGCACTGCCAGCTATGAACGGAGCGCCCACTATGCGCCTCTCACGTCCACGTCAACAGCTTAACTGTTAAATATATGTCGCGAAGATCAGCTATGCGCCCCGCAGCATCCACCCCGTTCTTTATATAGACGTCCTTATAGACGCGCGAGCCGAAAAGCGCTATTTGCCCGAAACTTTACTTACGAAAAACACATTTTGGAGACGACCCATAACTGAGATTTCTAAAACGATCGACACCGCCCTGCGGCAGCTCACCGAGCTTTACGATCAGCAGATCGCGCTGATGAAGACCCGCTTTGACGCCTTTGCCGCCGGCAAATTGTCGATTCTCGACGATAATCACGCCCGCTACCCGATGATCCGCGTGCAGATCCCCGCCGAAGAAGCGACCATGACGTCCAACCTCGCCCTCGGCCGCGTCGCGCGCAATCACGAATTCACCACCACAATCACACAACCTAAATTGTTTGAAGGCTATCTGCGCGAACAGCTCACCCGCGTACTGACCGATTTCAGCGCGACGATCGAAGTCAGCCTGTCTGACGCCCCAATCCCGCTCAACTTCGCCCTCGAATCAGTCACAGCCGCTTTGCCCCTTGAGCAGCGCCAAGCCCTGCCGACTTATTTTTACACGCCAAACCTCGTCGATACGAACGATAAGATCGTTGACGGCAAGCTGATTCTCGACCGCGATGCCGATATGCCGCTCTCGCTCTTTACCGCCGAGCGCACCGATTATTCGCTCTACCGTATCCGTCACTATACCGCGACCGCGCCCGAGCATTTTCAGAACTTCATCCTGTTCACCAACTATCAGCGCTATGTCGACGAGTTCATCGACTATGCGTGCCAAGAAGTGAATGCCGGCCGCGCGGACAAACTTGTCGAGCCCGGCGGCCGCGTCACCTGCTGCGATAGCCCGCCGAGCCAGCCGCCACTCTCAAAGCTCCCGCAAATGCCCGCCTATCACCTCGTGAAGGACGGCCATGCCGGCGTCACGCTCGTCAATATTGGCGTCGGCCCGTCAAACGCGAAGACGATCACCGATCACCTTGCCGTCCTGCGCCCGCATGTGTGGCTGATGATCGGCCATTGCGGCGCGTTGCGACGCACGCAACGTCTCGGCGACTATGTGCTCGCCCATGCTTATCTGCGCATGGACAATGTGCTCGACCGTCACCTGCCGCCGCACATTCCACTGCCCACGCTTGCCGAAGTCCAGCTCGCCCTGACTGATGCCGTGCGCGACATTACCGGCGTGAATGACCGCAAGCTGAAAGCGCTTCTGCGGACCGGCACCGTTGTCACGACCGATGACCGCAACTGGGAGCTCAACTTCGAAGACTATGCCTTCGACCTCAATGCCTCCCGCGCCATTGCCATCGATATGGAAAGCGCCACAATCGCCGCGAACGGCTATCGCTACCGTGTGCCTTACGGAACGCTGCTTTGTGCGTCTGACCGTCCGCTTCACGGCGAGATCAAACTGCCCGGCATGGCGGACGCTTTCTATCAGGAAAGGGTTAGCCAGCACCTGGATATCGGCCTAAAGGCGATCGACTATCTGTCAGACGCCGCCGATGAAGGCACGCTGCATAGCCGGAAACTCCGGAGTTTCGACGAGCCTTTGTTCCGGTAGAGTCCATCAATATCTGTCATCCCGGCCAAGCGGCGTTAGCCGCGCAGAGCCGGGACCTAACGGCATTCACGTCGGTTGGCGGTCTGGTCAGCCACAAGGTCCCGGCTCTACGCTTCGCTACGGCCGGGATGACAGTCTTAAAGGATTGACCGTCCTCACCCTACGCCCCCCACGCCATAATCGCCGCCCTTAAGTCCTTCACCGGAATATTCCCACACGCCTCGCACCGCGGGGCCACCTCATCAGCCTCAATGCTCCGCATGACCATATTGGCAATCCGGATCAGAAGCTGCCGATGGCGCTCTGGCGAAAGTCGATTGCCGGGTTCGACTTTCTCCTCCCTCAGCTGAGCCAACGCTTCACTCACCTGTGTCAGCTCGCGTTTCAGCGCGCGGTTTTGGGCTTGGAGGCGTAACATCTCGGCTTGAGCCGGCGGTTGAACGGTTTGCGAATTGGCGCGGGGCATGAAGACCTCCTGTTTGTCTATCTATCCGGCAGCCATCATCGCACTGTCGGGGATCGCGCCCACGACCGGGATAAAGCCACCCTTTAAAAGTGACATGGCGCGGGGCCTCATCCGCTGACGGACAAAGCAAAAGACACACCGATTTTCAGACGGAGAGGACCCCGCGCCCTGACATGACAACTGGCGGCGTCCAATGTCTTTGCAGGGCCGACCGAACAGCTCACCCGCGCGAGACCCACAGAGGCCGATCCGCCCTTATGTTTTCAGGCAAACCCGCTTGCAGGCCGGGCCGATAAAGGGGGTGCAGAGCGCCGCATGATCCGCGATCACCCCTCACCCACGCTAAACCGGCCTGACATTTGACGCCAGTCCAGCCGGAGCCTCCCGCACCGCTTCGTGGCGAGGGACGCTCACGGATAAGACCGCACACATCAGGCTCGCCTAACAGAGGTCGAAGCACCCCCATGCCGTGAAGCGAGTGTGAACAAGATGGGGGCAGTTTCGATAGCGGGGACGAGATTTTTTTGGATGGCGTGTTGGCGGCCCGTTCTGCTCAATGAAGCGGGGATAATTTTGAAAGGAACCGCATCCGCCCAACAAAAAACCCGCCTCAAAGGGCGGGTTTTCTTATTGGATTTATGCTGCGTCGGAGACGTTAGGCCCCGCTTCCTATCGGTCGCGGCTTTTCGCTAAATCCCATCCCCCGGATGGGATTTTTGCTTTGCAAACGCTCTAAGCGCCCAGCTTGATCTCTACATCTACGCCAGCGGCGAGGTCGAGCTTCATCAGTGCGTCGACGGTTTGGGGTGTAGGGTCGATGATATCGAGCATACGTTTGTGCGTGCGGATTTCAAACTGCTCGCGAGATTTCTTATTCACGTGGGGTGAGCGGTTAACGGTGAAGCGCTCAATACGGGTGGGCAGCGGGATCGGACCGCGCACGCCAGCGCCGGTGCGCTTGGCCGTCGCGACGATCTCTGTCGTGCTTTTGTCGAGAATACGGTGGTCGAACGATTTCAACCGAATACGGATATTTTGGGCGGCCATGGCTTTAGCTTTTCTTCAATTTTCAAACAGCGATCCGGGACGAGAAAGCAAACTCCCGTCCCGGGATTTTAGGGTTTTGAGTAGAGACTACTCAGTGATTTTGGACACGACGCCGGCGCCGACTGTGCGGCCGCCTTCGCGGA
>CAWUKE010000091.1:0-8531 GCA_963922935.1 uncultured Alphaproteobacteria bacterium
CCTGACGGGTTTGAAACGGTCCTTGATCTTGTGGAACGCGGTGCAGAGGCGTGGATAGACAGGCTGCAAAATTCGGCCTAGGGCGAACGCGAATTTGAATAGCGACAGGCAAGGTAAAACGCGCGTGGCAATGCATAATGGTTTAGTGACGGTCTTTGGCGGCTCTGGCTTCGTCGGACGACAAGTTGTGCGCGCGCTCGCGCGCGATGGCTGGCGGGTGCGCGTGCCGATGCGGCGTCCGCATTTGGGTCAAGATTTGCGCGTCGCCGGGACGGTCGGTCAAGTCCAGTTGATGCAAGCCAATTTGCGGTTCCCAGAGTCCGTTGATCGCGCGTTGGAAGGCTCTGACGCCTGTGTGAACCTCGTCGCACTCCTGTTTGAAAGTGGGAAGCAGACGTTTGAAGCGCTTCACGTAGACGGGGCGACGACGATCGCCAAAGCCTGTGCGGCGCGAGAGATCACCAATGTCGCGCACGTTAGTGCCATTGGCGCTGATCCTGAGGCCAAAAGCGACTATGCGCGCACAAAAGGGATCGGGGAGCAGCGTCTGCGCGAGTATGTTCCGACGACGGATATTCTGCGTCCATCGATCATCTTCGGCGAAGGCGATGGGTTCTTCACGCGGTTTGCGGGTTTGGCCAACATGGCTCCGGCTTTGCCGCTGATTGGCGGCGGTCACACCAAGTTTCAGCCCGCCTATGTGGCAGATGTCGCAGATGCTGTCGCCGCGGTCCTGCAACGCGGAACGAACGGGACGACTTACGAACTCGGCGGCCCGCAGACTTATACATTCAAAGAGCTGTTGCAGTTTACGCTCAAAGCGATTGATAAGCGGCGCTTGCTCTTGCCCGTGCCGTGGTTTGCCGCGGCCCCCATGGGCTATGGCGGAGAACTTGTAGGCGCGCTGCCCTTTGTAGAGCCGTTCCTGACCCGCGACCAGGTGAAAAACCTAAAAGTAGACAATGTTGCCTCGGGCGACCTGCCCGGTTTCGAGGCGCTGGGCATCGAACCATCGACTATTGAAGCGATTGTCCCGGAATATTTAGAACGCTTCCGCAAATATGGACAATTTCACGAAGAGCGCCCCTCAAAGACGGGCTAGGCCGTACATAGACCACACATTTCTCAACCCCCACGGAGATTTATCATGCGCAATATTCTTTTAGCGTCGACCGCTCTACTTCTGGCCGCCTGTTCCCAGCCGGCCAGTGAGACCGTTGAAGACGTCGTCGACACTGTTGCCGAAGTTGTAGACACGCAAACCCAAACGGCGAGCTTTGATGGTGCAGCCCTCAGCACTATTCTGGATGCGCAACCTGATGAGGTGAAAGCCCGCTACGAATTCCGCAATCCTGCCGCGACGTTGGAGTTTTTCGAAATCGCGCCAGGCATGAGCGTCGGCGAAGCTCTTCCAGGCGGCGGCTGGTATTCCAAAATCCTGCTGCCTTACCTGGGTGAAGGCGGTGAGTTGGTAGGCGTTAACTACCCTATGGATTTGTGGCCCAACTTTGGTTTTATGACCGAAGAGCGTCTGGCGCAGATGGCTGTCTGGGAAACAACATGGCCAGAGCAGGCGGCGGAGTGGACCGACTCACCCGCTGAAATCGATGCTTATACATTTGACACGCTGCCAGCGGATGCCTCGCTCGATGCGTTCTTGTTCATCCGTGCGCTGCATAACCTTAACCGGTTTGAAGAAGGCGACTTTATGAACCGCGCGCTGACGGCGGTGCATGGCGCGCTGAAACCCGGCGGGATTGTTGGTGTTGTGCAGCATGAAGGCCCGGCTGATGCGGATGCAGACTGGGCCAAAGGCGGCGCAGGCTACCTCAAGCGCGCTGACGTTATCGCCGCGTTTGAAGCCAATGGGTTCGAGCTGGTCGAAAGCAGCGATATCAACGCCAACCCGCTTGATGTCCCAACAACAGATGATGTTGTCTGGCGCCTCAAGCCAACCCGTAGTTCTGAGGAAGGCAATACGGAACTGCGCGAGCAGCTCGACGCGATTGGCGAGACGAACCGCATGACGCTGAAATTCCGCAAGGCTTAAGCGGCTGGCGTTTTGCCCTAATCGCTTTAAGGGGTGACGATGGCCACCCCACCTAAAGCGGCAGAAAAACCCGATCAATTTGCCGCATTTCGGCATTCTTCTTACGCGCGCTATTTCGGCGCGCGTTTTTGTTCGGCCACCGCCGTGCAGATTATGGCCACAACGATTGGCTATCACCTCTATGACCTAACTGGAAACGCGCTGCTGCTGGGCTATATTGGCCTCGTTCAGTTTCTTCCCGCCGTGATCCTCGTTATTCCGGCAGGCCTTGCCTCTGACCGGATTGGCCGACGCTTCATCATGGGCAGTGCGATCTGGCTCGAGATGATTTGCGCGCTGGCGATTTTGGGTCTTGCCGTCCTCACAGATTTCAATGCGGCGGCAGTCTTAATCGTCCTGACAATATTCGGGGTCGCGCGGGCTTTCTATGGGCCGGCTTCGGCGTCGCTCGCCGTCAATCTTGTCCCCAAGGAAGACTTCGCCAATGCGGTGGGGTGGAACACGGCGACATGGCAGCTCGCCCATATTCTGGGGCCAGCCTTGGGTGGCGTTTTGCACTTGATCAGCCCTTCTGTAGCCTATGCCGTGACCGCAGGGCTCTTTCTATTCTCCGGCGCGCTGATCTTTTCCATTCCGAAGCCGAAGCAGCGCATCAAAAACGAACCGCCTTCGCTCTCAACCCTGCTGCGCGGGTTCACCTATGTGTGGAAGGAAAAGATCGTCCTCGGCGCGATTAGCTTGGACCTCTTCGCCGTGATGCTCGGTGGTGCGGTCGCACTCCTGCCGATTTATGCCAAAGATATTCTAGAGATCGGAGAACTCGGAAACGGCATTCTACGCTCCTCGCCAGCGATTGGCGCGGTCATCATGCTGATTTTCCTGACGCGTTTTCCGATCAAGGACTATGCAGGTGCGATCTTGCTGGCGACCGTCGCGATGTTTGGCGTCGCGACGATGGTGTTTGGGCTGTCAGTATTACCCTGGCTGTCCATCCTAGCGCTCATGCTGATCGGCGCGTTCGACATGATCAGTGTTTATATTCGCGAGGTGATCTTGCAGCTTTGGACCCCGGATGAAGTGAGGGGGCGGGTCAATGCCGTCAATTCTATCTTCTTGGGTGCGTCGAACGAGTTAGGGGATTTCCGGGCGGGCGTGTTTGCGTCCTTGTTTGGCGCGGTCTTTACCGTGACCGCCGGTGGGATCGCCGCGATTGGCGTGGCGGGACTGTCTATCGTGCTGTTCCCGAAAATGGCCAGAATCCGGTCGCTGACAGAAGCGCCGGACCACTAAAATTACGCGCTTATAGCCTCATTGTGACAAGGGCTGGGGCTTCGCCGAAACCCAGGCTTTTCCGTGCATTTTGCCACAGTTCTGCTTATATCTAAGGTGACGTTAGGACCTGATTCGTATTCCCGGAGCCCTTATGGCTGAACCCGCCCAAAACCCCGGTCAAAACCCCTCCCAAAACCCCGGGCAAAACAATGACGCTGAACCCGCTTATGGCGCGGATTCGATCAAGGTTCTCAAGGGGCTGGATGCCGTTCGCAAACGGCCGGGCATGTATATTGGCGACACGGATGATGGGTCCGGTTTGCACCACATGGTTTATGAGGTCGTCGATAATTCCATCGATGAAAGCCTCGCCGGGCATGCGGATAAGGTCGAGGTGACGCTGCATCCTGATGGGTCTTGTTCTGTGCGCGATAATGGGCGCGGTATCCCGGTCGCGATGCATGAAGAAGAAGGTGTCTCGGCTGCCGAGGTGATCATGACCCAGCTTCACGCGGGCGGAAAATTTGATAGCAACTCATACAAGGTCTCCGGCGGCCTACACGGCGTGGGCGTCTCTGTCGTGAACGCTCTTTCCGATTGGTTGCGCCTGACCATTTGGCGCAATGGCCAAGTCCATTCGATGGAGTTCAACCACGGCGACGCCGTCGCGCCTCTGAAGGTCGTAGGCGATGCGCCCGAAGAGACGCGCCGCGACGGAACGGTCAAAGTCCTGACAGGCACGGAAGTCCGCTTCATGCCTTCTGATCAGACGTTTTCTATGATCGAGTTTGACCGCGCAACGCTGGAAAGGCGCTTGCGAGAACTCGCTTTCCTGAACTCAGGCGTGAACATCACGCTGACGGATGAGCGCCCCGAAGAGCCGATCGTCACAACGCTATTTTACGAAGGCGGGATCGAGGCCTTTGTCCGCCATCTCGACGCCAACAAGTCCGAGCTGATCCCTGCGCCCATCGTGGTCGAGAAAGAAGCAGACGGTCTCACGGTGGAAGCTGCGCTCTGGTGGAATGACGGCTATCATGAAAATGTCCGCTGCTTCACGAACAACATCCCGCAACGCGATGGCGGGACGCATTTGGCGGGCTTTCGCGGGGCACTGACCCGGACGATCAATAAATATGCCGCGCAGTCCGGCATTGCGAAAAAGGAAAAGGTCAACATTTCCGGCGATGATGCGCGCGAAGGCCTGACCTGTGTCCTGTCTGTCAAAGTGCCAGACCCGAAATTTTCCAGCCAGACGAAAGATAAGCTCGTCAGCTCTGAAGTGCGGCCCGTTGTGGAAAGCGCCATGGGCGAAGCCCTAGGTGATTGGTTTGAGGAAAACCCGTCCGAAGCCAAGAACATCATTACCAAAATCGTGGAAGCGGCGGCGGCCCGGGAAGCGGCGCGCAAAGCGCGTGATCTAACTCGGCGGAAATCTGCACTCGATGTGGCGAGCCTGCCCGGTAAGCTGGCCGATTGCCAAGAGCGTGATC
The DNA here is from genome assembly GCA_963922935.1 of uncultured Alphaproteobacteria bacterium. Taxonomy (GTDB): domain Bacteria; phylum Pseudomonadota; class Alphaproteobacteria; order Caulobacterales; family Maricaulaceae; genus Litorimonas. The sequence continues at coordinate 4,816 of CAWUKE010000091.1, forward strand.
CGGCGCTCTCTGAGCTTTTCATCGTGGAGGGCGATTCTGCGGGTGGGTCCGCAAAGCAAGCGCGAGATCGTCAGAACCAGGCGATCTTACCGCTTAAGGGTAAAATCCTCAACGTGGAGCGCGCGCGCTTTGACCGGATGCTGTCGAGCCAAGAAATCGGGACCATGATTACCGCGCTCGGCACAGGCATTGGGCGCGAAGACTTTGATCCCGACAAAGCGCGCTACCACAAGATCGTGATCATGACCGACGCCGACGTGGATGGTGCGCATATTCGTACGCTGCTGCTGACCTTCTTCTATAGGCAAATGCCGGAGCTGATTGAGCGCGGCTATCTCTATATCGCGCAGCCGCCGCTTTATAAGGTCGAACGGGGCAAGTCCGTGCAATATATTAAAGATCAGGCGGAACTAGACGAATATCTGATCGATGCGGGCTCGCGTGACGCGACGTTGGAGTTAGCATCCGGAGCCGTTGTGAGCGGCGAGGATTTAAAGCGTGTCGCGCGTGAAGCTCTGGTCGCGCAGTCCATTATTGACCGCCTGAAGCATCGCGCGCCCGACAGTGTCGTTGCACAGCTCGCCATTGCGGGTGTGCTGAACGAGGAAGAATATCCTGACCGCTTAGAGGCCGCTGCTGCGCGGTTGGACCGTACCGCTGATGAAGGCGAAGAGGGCTGGTCCGCGCGCTATGACGATGATGGCGCGCTGGTGGTTGAACGCGAAGTCCGCGGCGTGGTCGAGCGCTATGCGCTGCGCCCCGCTTTCCGCGGTAATGCCGATGCCCGCCGCCTCCACGCCATGAGCGAGAGCCTGTCTGATACTTATAACGGGACAGCCACGTTCCGCCGGATCGCTAAATCAGGTGAGGCGGGGGAGCCGACCTTCATCAACGGTCCGGCGCAACTGCTTGAGACGATTTTCGCGATTGGCCGCAAGGGCTTCAAAATCCAGCGCTATAAAGGTCTCGGAGAGATGAACCCGGACCAGCTTTGGGAAACCACGCTCGACGCCAATGCCCGCTCGCTCTTGCAGGTGAAGATCGAAGCGGCGGACGCTTCTGATGAACTGTTCACGAAGCTGATGGGTGATGTGGTCGAACCGCGGCGGGAGTTCATCATCACCAACGCGCTTGATGCGGATGTGGATACGTAATGCCGCGTATCGCCAGAGCGGCTTTGGGCTTTCTCGCAGCGTTAAGCATGCTCCCAGCCTGTTCTCCACAGCCACCAATAACGGATCAGTTCTTTAATAACCTCATGATTATTTGCGGCGCGAATGGCCTTGAGGGCCGCGTCATCAGTGATCAGGCGGTTGATCAAGATTGGAAGGCGCAAGGACTTACCCTGGGTCCGACGCTCTGCGAGATGGATGTAATTTATATCGGGCTGGCCGTCGGAAACGATCAGTCACGCACTTGGATTCTTACTCGCAGTGAAAATGGATTAGAGTTGCGTCACCGCCACCGAGAACCTGATGGAAGCCTATCGGCGGTCACCCATTATGGCGGCTTTGCTGATATCTCCGTTGGGACACCCTTTTTGCAGTCTTTTCCAGCCGATGAGAAAACCAAAGCCAATTTCACAGAAAATGGGATCCCTCAATCAAACGCCAATGTCTGGACACTGACGCTAGATCCAGAGGCGCAAACGCTGACCTATGCACTCGCGCGTCCAGCGACGGATACGGACCCAGCCCGGGACTTCAGGGCAGAATTTGATCTCTCGTCGCGTTTTCCAAAGTAGGGTTTATTCCTCACCCATTTCCGGTAAATCAATATCCACATCCTCGCCGCCGTCCATTTCGATGACAATGCGTGTGCGGGTTTGACCGTCTTTTTTCGTCGTCTTGCGTTCGACCGTCAGGTTTCGGCCCAGTCCGCTAATCGACAGGCGGTCATCGCTGTCTAGCGTGTTATCCCGCTTAAATCGCAGCATTTCCTCGCCGTCGAAAATGAAGGCGCGTGTCCCGTCCTCGCCTCGTTCTACTTCAATATTGCCGCGAAGCTCTTCCAAGAGATCGCGCATGCTCGTGGCCATCTCGCTGTCAGCCAGAAGCGCGGTGAAATTCTCCGCAGACTCTTTCATTTCGTCGCTATCCCAAGTGAAGACTTGTTCGGTTTGATCCCCATCCATATCGCGTTTTAATCGGATGATGGTGCGGCTTTCTTTGGCGGGCGTATCGGCCTGCGCCTCCTGCTTGGTCTCGTCTTTCTTTGTCAGGTCATCGTCATGCGGGTGGGCAAATGCCAAAGTCGGCAGGGCGATCAAAGTAGCGGCCAGCAATGCTTTCATGATGTGTCTCCTTCATCCTTTCTGTTTGTTTACCAAATTTCTGACAGTTCGGACGTGAATTCTCTGAAAGGGTTGCGTAGAGCGGGTCTGTGCTGAGAGATCTCTATTTCTATCCGCTCGCGGTGATTATTATTGGCGGCATGATCGCATTCGCCTTGTCTTTTGGCGGCGGCGAAGCCTTGTCGGATAATGAAATCATTGAGATGGGATGGAGCCTAGACGGGCCGTCTTTGCGCAATTTGAACGTCTCTCCGGGCACAGAGCTTAGCTATCTTGAGGAAGAGGGCGGGTTTGTGCGGCTCTCGGCCTTCACCCCCTTTAATGTCGGTCCTGCTTCTATCGGCGTGTTTGCCTCGCTGAGCCCCGATTTTGAACGCGCTTTTGCGGGTCGGGATCTGCGTATCAGCCTGCGTGTTCGCACGGCCCCGGGCAATGGGTTGGACGGGTTTGATACGGCCTATTTTCCGATCGAGTCGGCCCCGAGCGCCTGGCAGGTTTTCGACCTCACGCCAGATTGGCAGGACGTCTCTTACACGTTCCGGCCGCCAATCGTGGCCGCGCCCCCAAACACGGACCTCATCGCGCTTTTTCCCGGTAAAGAGGGCGAGAGCCGGGAAATGGATTTGGCGCGCATCCGCATCCAAGTGATCTCGGAAAACGAATAGCGGCGGGTAAGAGGTCTTAGGCGTTTAAAAGCGCGAGCTTCTGTTTCCGGCTCATTTGTTTGATCGCCCATTCGCGCTTGGATGCCTGACTACGGTCGGCGGCCTCTTCGCGATAGATCAGCGAAACAGGTCGGCGCGACCGCGTATATTTTGCCCCCCGCCCCGCATTATGGGCTTTCAAGCGATTGTCAGCATCCACCGCGATGCCCGTGTAAAGCGTGTCATCCGCGCAGCGCAGCATATAGACGGTCCAGCCTTTTGCAGGCTCTTCGGCGGCGGGTGTTTCGGCCATGATGCCTGTTTGGCGGATGCGTCTTAATCGGCGCTTAAGGGCGCTTCCAAGGGCTTGGCGAGGCTGTCTAATTCTGCATCAAACAGGTGAGCCGTATTGACGCTGAGCTGCACTGCACCGTGATAGACGGGCAGAGGGATCGTCTCAAAATCGTCTGTGGGCTGATGATAGTGTTCATGATCTTCGACACCGAAATAAAGAAACGGCACCCCAGCGGCATGAAACGGGCCGTGATCACTCATCAGCGACCAATCATTTGATCCGTCTTCGGGCCGGTCATGACCAAAGCGGACATCAAGATCGACCCCGCGGGCCGCGCGTTCCACCAAAGGCTGCATCGCGGGGGTGTGATAGGTGCCAGAGGCGTAGATGATCCCATCCTGATTTTGGCTAATCATGTCCATGTTCAGAGCCACGCGGGGCCGACCATCGGTCAGTGTTTCAACGAGATGGCGCGCCCCCGTCA
>CAWUKE010000092.1:0-8527 GCA_963922935.1 uncultured Alphaproteobacteria bacterium
GGTCCGGGATGCCTGCGCCCGAGTCGACGGCGTGCGCATAGTCGAAGTCGAAATGGTCTTCGATCCCCCCTGGACACCAGACCGGATGAGTGAGGAAGCTCGGCTTGAGCTGAATATGTTATGAGCGAAGCGCCCAAAACACGGTCCCGTCGTCCCCGTCCAAAGCTTGTCACTTTGACAGATGCCGCCGCAGAGCAAGTTCGTACGATCTTGGAAGAGCGCGGCGAAGGCTATCTGCGCGTTGGCGTTAAAAATGGCGGCTGCGCCGGCATGGAATATATGATGGACTATGTGTCCGCGCCCGAAAAATTCGACGAAATCGTCGAAGATAATGGCGTCAAAATCGTCGTCGATAGTAAGGCCGTGCTTTTCATTCTCGGCTCTGTCGTTGATCACGAAACGACTTTGCTTCACAGCAAATTTGTTTTCCGTAATCCAAACCAAACCGATGCCTGTGGATGCGGCGAGAGTGTTACGATTGTACCTGCTGCGATTGATTAGCCGTTAGACACAGCCACCACTCACCACAGCGCTTGCATTGCGCGGGCGTCTCGTTATGGCCGCGCTCATGTCAGACGCCATTAAATATCTCCGCAATGTTGCGATTGTTGCGCACGTTGACCACGGGAAAACGACGTTGGTGGATCAGCTCCTGCGTCAGTCTGGGACGCTGGAAGAACGCGGAGAACAGGCCGAGCGCGTGATGGATAGTGGCGATATTGAGCGCGAACGTGGGATTACAATCCTGGCTAAGAATACGGCTATCCGCTGGACGTCACCTGACGGACAGGAATGGCGGATCAATATCGTCGATACGCCCGGGCACGCCGATTTTGGCGGCGAGGTCGAGCGTGTGCTGTCCATGGTCGACTCGGTCGTCTTGCTTGTCGATGCGGTCGAGGGGCCGATGCCGCAAACCAGCTTCGTCACACGTAAAGCGCTGGAGCGTGGCCTCAATCCGATCGTTGTCGTCAATAAGGTCGATCGCCAAGGCGCACGGCCGGATTGGGTTGTTGATCAAACCTTTGATCTGTTTGACCGTCTCGGCGCCAGTGACGAACAACTCGATTTCCCAACAGTCTTTGCGTCTGGCCTGAACGGCTGGGCCGCGATGGATGCAGAGACGACAGGCACGGACATGACGCCTCTGTTTGAGACGATTGTCCAGCATGTCCCCGTCCCTGATGTCGACCCTGATGGGGCCTTACAGTTACAAGTCAGTGCGCTTGACTATGACAGCTATAAAGGCGTGATCGGCATTGGCCGCGTGCAGCGCGGGACTGTCCGTAAATCCATGCCTGTTGTCGTTAAAGCCGCGGATGGGACAGAACGCAAAGGCAAGATCGCACAGCTCTTCGGCTTTATGGGCCTTGAGCGCGTCGAAGCGGACGTCGCAACTGCGGGCGATATCGTGACCTTTACCGGTATTGAAGGCCTCGGCATTTCCGACACAGTCTGCGATCCTGAGGTTGTGGAAGCTCTGCCGCTTCTCACGGTTGATGAGCCCACACTGTCCATGACCTTCCAAGTCAATGACAGCCCTTTCGCGGGTCGGGAAGGGAAGTATGTGACCTCTCGGAACATCAAAGACCGGCTCGACCGCGAGCTTATTCACAATGTGGCGCTTCGTGTCGAGCAACTGACCGAAGCGGATAAATTTCGTGTGTCGGGTCGCGGGGAGCTGCACCTTTCTATCCTGATCGAGAATATGCGTCGCGAGGGCTATGAGCTCGCGATTTCGCGCCCGCAGGTCATCAATAAAGAGATCGATGGCGTTCTCTCAGAGCCATGGGAGACGCTGACCGTTGATCTGGAAGAAGGTACGGAAGGCTCTGTCATCCAGCGCCTCAACGAGCGCAAAGGCGAGATGAAGAATATGCAGCCTGACGGGCAGGGGCGTATTCGTTTGGATTATGAAATCCCAACGCGTGGTCTGATTGGTTTCCGGGGCGAGTTCATGACCCTCACGTCTGGTAATGGTCTGATGTACCACACCTTTGATCGCTACGCACCGCGCGCCGCTGCTGGGATTGGCCGGCGTCAGAAGGGCGCGCTGATTGCCAAGGAAACCGGCAAGGCGCTCGCCTTCGCGCTTTGGAACCTGCAAGAGCGCGGCAAGCTCTTCATTGGTCACGCCACTGAAGTCTATGAAGGCATGGTGATCGGCGTGAACAGCCGCGACAATGACCTGACCGTCAATCCGCTGAAAGGCAAAAAGCTGACCAACATTCGCGCCGCCGGATCGGACGAAGCGGTTGTGCTAACGCCGCCGGTCGATGTCACACTCGAATTCGCGCTAGAATTTATCAATGATGACGAGTTAGTCGAAGTGACGCCGGAAAACATCCGTATCCGCAAGCGCTACCTCTTAGAGCATGAGCGGAAGAAAGACAGCCGCGCGCGCGAAGCGATGGAAGCGGCCGCAAACGCGTCTTAGCGTTTAAGCGACTAGGTCCACTTCATCGGGGCGCGGCATGGACGCGTTCCAGACCTTTAAAGCCGTGGCGATAAAGTCGCGTTCTTCGTCGTGAAGTTCATAATCGCAGACTGAGATCGTGAAAATCGATGACAAAACGCTGCGCTGTAAGGCTTGATCTGTGATGTAGGACAGAATGCGTCTCTTATAGTCGTCGCCTGCATCGCCATGCATTGACGCGTCAATTTCGTCTTTATGGGTCTCAAACCATTGCAGTAAACGCCGCCGCGTCAGGATCGTTTTGGGACGTAAGAGCTGGTTGTGAATCATTGCGGCGTGAGTGAATTCGATGAGTTCTTCGTCGCGTACACGATGATCTGCGAGCACTGTCATCGCGAAGATTGTCGCAACAGACTCAAAGAGTGCATCAACGGGCTGAGTACCTGACATACCTCTTACCTAGCGCGCTTTGTAATTTTCACAAATTTTACTCGCGATCGACTTTGCGCGGCGGCAGCGCGTAGCCATAAATGGCCGCGGCGGATTTGATAAGGCGCGATTCTTCCGTGACAAACCGATCATCACAGAGCGACAGCGTCACCATTGCATCATAGACCGCCTCGCATTCGGCGTCTTCTTTGAAGGCGGCGAGAGCGCGCAATACTAACGTATTACCGCCTTTATTCCAAAGTTGGTCCTCTAAGTCGGCACGGCAATCCGCGAACCATTTCAGCATCTGATCGTCAGAAACGCCCTCATAGCCAAAGAATTCAAGCAGGCCGCGCGCTTGTTCTAGAAAGGTCGTTTTCTCGACCTCTTTGACTTCATGATCGATGATCACGGTGATGGCGAGTGGCTTTAAGATTGTGTCGATAGAATGAGACATAATGCGCTATACAATACGAACGCGGATGGGCGCGAGTCCTTCTATGCCACCCTCTAGATCGTCCCCTGCGACAACCGGCCCAACGCCTTCAGGAGTGCCTGTAAAGATGAGATCACCCGCTTCAAGGCCCATATCGCTGCGAAGGTGGCTGACGATCTCTTCAACTGACCAGATCATGTCAGAGAGCCGTCCTGACTGAACAAGCTCGCCATTCTTGCGCAGCACAATCCGGGCCTCTGAAATATCGACGTTGGCTGCTGGTGTTATCGCGGAGCAAGGCGCGCTTTCCGGAAAGTTCTTGGCCCGGTCCCAAGGTGCGCCCGCCTTTTTCGCCACGCCTTGTAAATCACGGCGTGTCATATCAATCCCAACGGCATAACCAAAGACGCCATCGGGTCCGATCGCGGCGACCAGCTCGACCTCATATTGCATATCTTTGGTGTTCGGCGGGTAAGAGAGCGTTGAACCTGTTTCGATCAGGGTTGTTGCCGATTTCGTGAAAATGACGGGTTCAGAACGTTCGGGCTGGCCGCCCATCTCGCGCACATGGTCGGCATAATTGCGGCCAATACACAGGATCCGGCGCACAGGAAACCGCGCGCTCGAACCGACGACCGGTAGGCTCACAGGATCATTGGGCGGAAATACAAAATCGGTCATTGTGTCCCTCTTATCGCCTCTTTTATCACAATCCCACAGAAGAGGAAGAGAAGAGGAAGGGATATGCAAGCTTTACGAACGCCAGACGCCCGTTTTGAAAATCTGCCTGATTACGATTTCGCCCCCAATTATGCCTCTGTCGGCGACAATCTGCGTTTGCACTATGTTGACGAGGGGCCGCGGGATGGACGTGTCGTCCTGATGATGCATGGCGAGCCGAGTTGGTCTTACCTCTACCGGCACATGATCCCGCCTGTCGTGAAAGCGGGATATCGTGTTATCGCGCCAGACCTCATTGGGTTCGGGAAATCGGACAAACCGAGCGAGATGTCTGACCATAGCTATGCGGGGCATGTCGCTTGGATGGTGGAGTGGTTTGATAGCCTCGGCATCAAAGACGTTATCTTGTTCTGCCAAGATTGGGGAGGTTTGATCGGATTGCGCTTGGTCGCCTCACGACCGGATCATTTCGCGGCTGTTATTGCAGGCAATACGGGCCTGCCGACGGGTCAAGGCAAGCCTAGCGAGGCCTTTTTGAACTGGCAGAAGTTTGCGGCCTCTGTGCCAGAGTTCCCGACTGGGAAGATATTGCAAGGGGCCACAGTCCGAACACTTTCTGACGCCGAAATCGCGGCTTATGACGCCCCGTTTCCGGATGAGACCTACAAAGCCGGAGCGCGCGTGATGCCATCCCTAGTGCCAACATCAGAAGATCAGCCTGGCGCCGCAGATAACCGCGAAGCCTGGAAAGTTTTCTCCGCTTGGGAAAAGCCATTTGTGACCTGCTTTTCAGATCAGGACCCTGTGTCGCGGGGCGGCGAAAAGCCGTTCCTTAAATTTGTGCCAAGCCTACAAGGGAAAACCAACCGCCAGTTCAAAGGCGGTGGGCATTTCTTTCAAGAGGACACACCAGAGGAGCTAGCTGGCCTAATCATTGAGGTCGCTGACGCGCTCTAATCAATCGCGTAAGAGAGCGTCACGGTCGCGGAAAGCTCCTGCTGCCCGGGTGCAATCGGCGGAGCCATAGACGCTTCGGCGCGGACCATCATATCGCCCATGACGGGTTGGAATGATCCAGGCTGACTGCCTTCTGTGATCACGAGTAGCTCGCCAAGGTCAACACCGGCCGCATCTGTCATGCTTTCGGCTTTTACACGCGCTTTGCGGATGGCCTCGGTTCGCGCTTTCTCGAGAGCCGCCTCGCGGTCTTTGACGGTGAAGTCGATGTTCTGAATGTTGTTGAGACCCGCTGAAAGGAGCGTGTCGATCATTTGCCCAACATTATCCAGATCTACCGTCGTCACCGTAATCTGGTTGAACGCCTGATACCCATCAGCGCGTTGTTCGCCTGAATTGCGGTCATAAGAATAGCGCGGCGACAGGTTCAAATAGGATGTTGCAATATCGCGTCGTGCTACGCCAATATCGCTGAGCGCATCAAAGACGGCCCGCATCTTGGCACTATTGTCGGCCATGGCGGCTTGGGCGGTTGGCGCGCGGCTTTCGACAGCCGCTGTGACCGTTGCTCGATCCGGGACCACCTCGGCTGAGGCTGTCGCCGTCACGTGGATTACGCCTTTTGTCTTCTGTGTCTCATGCATGTGATCACCCCCATGATTGCTCAGAACGGGCGTCGCTAGCCCCAAAAATAAGCCCGTTAGAAGAGCGGATTGAACGATACGCATGTCAGACTCCTGATGCCAAGAAACTTACTTGGTTTCTTCTCGTCTAGCAGATTAGAGGGGCGGTATGGAAATTAAGGGACGGACAGCTTTCATTACGGGCAGCGCGCGAGGCATTGGCAAGGCACTCGCCATCGCGATGGCAAAACAAGGCTGTGATATTATCGGCTGCGATCTTCGCGCAGATACGCAAACCAGCGTCGCAGAGGCAGTCAGGGCTGCCGGTCAGCACTATACGGCCCTAGAAGCAGATCTTTCCGAGGTTGAACAAGCGATTGCCGTCACTGAGGAAGCGGTCGCGCATGGCTTCGATATTTTGGTCAACAATGCCGGCATAGCCACGTCCGGAGAGTTTGACGCGGTCCCGTTCAAGCGTTGGCAAAAGACCATCGCGGTCAACCTAACGGGATTGATGGCAGTGACACACACCGCTCTGCCGCATCTCAGATCAAAAGACGAAGCCTTCATCATCAACATGTCATCCGTGGCTGGCGTGATTGGTGCTCCCGGTATGGAGAGCTATTGTGCGACAAAGTTTGGCGTAAACGGCTTCACCCGCTGTTTGGAATATGATCTGGACGGCACATCTGTTCATGTCGCCTCCATCCATCCCGCCATGGTCAAAACCCGCATGATCCAGGGGGTTGCGGCGGGGCCAACCGCCGAAATAGACGTCGACGATGTTGTTCAGGCGATACTGCGCACAATCGAGAAAAACCGCCACCAAACCTTTGTGCCAGGGTCTGTCCGTTTTCCTTACGATATTGCCTCGCGTCTTTTCCCCAGCCTCGTCCGTCGTATGATGCGCAAAGACGAAATGCACAGCTGGCGCTTTGCCAATAAGGATGTGCCCGATGCCTGATAAGAGACCAGACGATTGGTCAGCCGAACTGGCGGAGCTTCTCAAACGCCAGGAAATGGCCGAGACAATGGGCGGGGCCGAGAAGGTCGCGCGGCAACACAGCCGTGGCAAACTGGACGCGCGTGAACGGATTAAGCGCCTGCTCGACGAAGATAGCTTTCGCGAAATTGGCAAATTCGCGGGGACAGGACGCTACGACGCGCAAGGCCAACTTATTGAAATCAGCCCGTCCAATTTTATTTTCGGCCAAGGCGCTATTCATAGACGTTCGATCGTGGCCAGCGCCGATGATTTTACCGTCCGGGGCGGAGCCAGCGACGCAGCCATCTACCGTAAATTCGTCCATGCTGAACAAATGGCGGGCGAATATGGCTTACCTATTATCCGGATGATTGATGGCACAGGCGGAGGTGGATCCGTCAAATCGCTGGAAGCCATGGGCTATACATATGTCCCGGCCGTTCCGGGATTTGAACATATTGCCGGCAATCTACAGAAAGTCCCGGTCGTCGCCCTCGCACTTGGGCCTTGTGCCGGACTTGGCGCCGCGCGCGTGGTCGCTTCGCATTATTCCGTAATGGTGAAGGGTCTCAGTCAGGTCTTCACGGCTGGCCCCGCTGTGGTCGCGCCTCTTGGTGAAGAGTTGGATAAAGAAGGTCTCGGCGGATCAGACATCCATACACGTAACGGCGTTGTCGATGATGAAGCCGCTAGCGAGGATGAAGCCATGGCCATGGCGCGGGCTTTCCTCTCTTTCTTACCCAGCCGCGTTGGTGAAGCTGCGCTCCGAACCGAGCCTAGCGATGATCCGGACCGGACGGATGAGGCGCTTCTATCGATCATTCCCCGGGACAAGCGCGCCGCTTATTCCATGCGCACGATTTTGCGGTCCGTCATGGATCAAAGCAGCCTATTTGAAATGGGACGTCGTTGGGGGCAGGCGGCGATTACCGCTTTCGCAAGACTGGATGGCTGGCCCGTGGCTGTCATCGCGTCTAATCCGGCTTTCCTGGGCGGAAGCTGGACAGCGGATACCGCCCAGAAAGTCGAACGCTTTGTAAAACTCGCCGAGCTGTTCCGACTGCCTGTCGTTCATCTCGTTGATAATCCCGGCTTCATGATTGGTCTAGACGCCGAAAAAGCCGCCACCATCAGACGCGGTGTTGAGGCAATGAGCACGATTTACGCCGCCACAGTGCCTTGGGCGACGGTCGTCGTCCGTAAAGCTTACGGCGTGGCGGGCGCGGCGATGAGTGATCACACACGCTTTCAGTATCGCGCGGCTTGGCCGTCTGGTGATTGGGGCAGCCTGCCAATCGACGGGGGCGTTGAGGTGGCCTATCAATCAGAGCTGCGCGACAGTGACGACCCCGAAACAGCTCTTGCAGAAATAAAGGCGCGGCTTGCGGCCGTATCTTCGCCGTTCAGAACCGCCGAACGATACGGTATTGAAGACATCATAGACCCGCGCGAGACGCGGCCTTTCCTAATCAACTTTATCCGGCTCGCTATGCGGGCTTAGTAAAGGGTAGCCAGCGCCTCTTTCGTGTAATCCTGCAACTCGTCCTCACGCCCGTCGCGGACTTTCACGACCCATTCTGGGTCCTGCAAGAGGGCGCGCCCGACAGCGACGAGATCAAAATCGCCCCGATCGAGCATTTTGAGCAATCGATCGAGTGATGCGGGTTTGCTGCTTTCGCCAGCAAAAGCGGCCACGAACTCGCCTGTTAGGCCGACACTGCCGACCGTGATTGTCGGTTTCCCTGTCAGCTTTTTCGCCCAGCCCGCAAAGTTTAGCTCTGGATCACTGTCCGGGAACTCTGGCTCCCAGAAACGACGCTGGGAACAATGCAGACAGTCTACGCCTGCATCCGTCAGAACCGTCAGAAACGCTTCTAGCTCTTGCGGGGTTTCGGCGAGACGTTGCGTGAAGTCCTGCTGCTTCCATTGTGACACCCGAATGATGAGCGGCATATCGGGGCCCATCGCTTTGCGACATTCCTTGATGATTTCGGCGGCAA
>CAWUKE010000093.1:0-8478 GCA_963922935.1 uncultured Alphaproteobacteria bacterium
TTGGTCATAATGGTAGTGGATAACGGCGCCGTCCGCAGTTTCCTTGCGGATGCGCAGTTCCGATGCGTCATGCGTGTAACGGGCTTGCACAGCGCCCGTGGCATCTTCGACAGAGGCGAGACGCCCGCGTGCATCATTGACCAAGCGCATCAGATCGCCGTCTGTTGTGTCACTTTCAACGTGTCCCGCCACTGTATAGGCGAGAGAGCGATAGAGCGCGCCGTCCCGACGGATTTCTGCCAAGCGATGCTCTGCATAATCGTAAGTTTCAAACAGGATAGGTTGACCATCTATATCCGTCCAGTCGCGGGATAGTCGGTCGCCCGTTGGGCCGTAATCATAAGCCAGCATACCGTAGGCGCCATCGGCTGAGGCCAGACGATCGAGCGGATCATAGGTGAATCTTTGGCTACGGTCCGGGCGTACCGCATCGGTCATGCCCGTAATATTGCCGTTCAGATCATAGGCGAATGCGACGGCATAAATCGCGCCTGCATCACCAATACGCGACAGACGCTGTGCGCGATAGGCGCGGTCATAGCTCAGCCGCATGTCTGTGCCGTCGCCGTAAAGGGCGCCATTCATCGGCCCAAAGGGTTGGTAGGTGACGCCGGACAGCAGTTGGGTCGTCGAACCTTGTGTATCGGTCAGCGATAGGGCGGCGATCCGCGCTGCGCCGTCCCGAGTGGCCGCGATAGTAATGCCGCTTGGGTTCACAATCGGATGGCTACCAGATGACGCTCCTCACCTTACCGGAGGAAGACGACGAACCCGACGAATTGGAGAGCAGCTATTATCGGTTTGACAGGTCTCGGTGATTGAGGCTGCCCGCCCGTTCTCTGTCTCGGCGCTTTCAAACGGTTGTCTGTTTCCGAAATTGAAATTGCCTGCTTCGTGATCTATATTCCCTGCACCATCATCTTAGTTTCCCTGTTAAATCCGAGCAGGGAATTCGTGAGAAAACACAGTCATTACAGGGGGCTGCTGACGAAGATAGGCCTAAAAGGGAGAGGCAATCGTCAAAACTCTCGAATTTTCCCTGTAAATTCCCTGTAAAACAGGGAAATGAGACCAGAGACGGGTTTGCCCCAGACTGCGTCCACCGCCACCTTTTTCTTTGCAAATTGCCGCCCGCCAACCCAATTTGCGGGCTCCGAGTTCGAGATATGTTCCGAACTCTCCACCACCTCTTTCAGACGGTATGATTTTGCTGTGAGGGCGATATGCTTCACGCACAGCTGTATCGTAATTTTCTCAGATTAAATCGCAACGACGCTTACCGTGAAACGTATAGTGTCATATGGCGGCCGTGATGGTCAAAAGAGGGATTCGTTCATGGCTGATACTCTTGATGCCTCAGTGCCCGATGCTGCGAGCAATGGGGACGTGTCTGACACTGAAAAAAAGCTTAAAAAGAGTCTGACCCTTTTTGATGTCTACTCCATCTCAACCGGTGCGATGTTTAGCTCTGGCCTATTTCTCCTGCCGGGCATTGCGGCCGCAACGACGGGGGAAAGCGTCTTTTTTGCCTATTTCCTCGCAGGTTTTCTGATCTTGCCCGCAATGTATGCGATGGCTGAGCTTTCCACCGCCATGCCGAAAGCAGGGGGGACTTATTACTTTCTAGACCGAGCTATGGGTCCGCTTATGGGGACCATTGGTGGATTGGGCTCCTGGGTAGCGGTCGTCTTCAAAAGTGCCTTCGCGCTTGTCGGCATGGGGGCCTATATCGGGCTCTATCTGCAACTTCCCTTTACTTGGACGGCGGTTATTCTGGCCATAGCCTTCGGTGCCATCAATATATTTGGTGCGAAGGAAACAACGGCTTTACAACGATGGCTGGTTGGCACCTTAGTGGGCGTCCTGGTTGTCTTCACCCTTTGGGGTCTTGTAGCGGCGTCACAGAGTCCCCGCGGTTTGTTTGCTTTAAACCCGGAATATGATGCCTTTTTCAAAGGCGGATTTGTCGGTCTTGTTTCAACCATTGGCCTTGTTTTTGTCTCTTACGCAGGCCTTACGAAAGTAGCCTCGGTCGCTGAAGAGGTTCAAAATCCCGACCGCAATATCCCGTTGGGCATGACATTGTCGTTGCTGACCGCGACGGTCCTTTACTCTCTCGGGACATTTGTCTTGGTGAAGCTTTTGGAGCCTCAGGACCTTTATGCCTCTTACACGCCGATCGCGGATGCGGCGAAAGAATTTATGAATCTCCCGTTCAGCCTTGGCGTGATTGCAATTGTTATCGCGGCTGTGGCGGCGTTTGCATCGACCGGTAATGCGGGAATTCTTTCCGCTTCTCGCTATCCTTTCGCGATGGCAAAAGACGGTCTCATGCCGGCGCGTTTCGGTAAACTCGGGCGATATCAGACGCCGACATTTTCAATCCTTGTAACAGTAGCGATCATGATCGCCGTCATCATTCTTTTTGATGTTGAAAGTGTTGCCAAACTTGCATCAGCCTTCCAACTTTTGCTTTTCATGTTGGTCTGTGCCGCTGTTTTAGTGATGCGCGAGAGCGGTATTTCGACGTATAAGCCTGGCTTTAAGACTCCCTTATACCCGTGGATGCCAATCGCAGGCATACTGATTGGTTTCTGGCTGATCACAGAGATGGGCGTGCTGGCGATTGGATTTACCGGCATGCTGACCATTGCCTGTGTGTTGTGGTATAATCTTTATGCCAGCAAACGGGTCGAACGCCGCGGGGCGATCTTCCACGCCTATGAACGCCTGGGCCGTAATGCCTATGAGGGTCTGGAAACAGAGCTGATGACGATCATCAATGACCGGACGCAGGCCCAAAACCTCTCTTATGAAGCCGTCATTGCCCGGTCTGTGGTGACGGATTTCCGTTACGGCCATTATAGCTGGGACGAGCTCGTGGACGCCATGGCAGAAACGGCGACGGAACGGTATGACCTTGCCGAAGAGGTGACGCGCGACATCCTAGAAGGCGGAACGCCCAACTTCCGCAGTCTCTCTGACGGGGTGCGGTTGGCGTCCAAGCTCGATTCACGTCTTGAAGAGCCCGAGCTTTTCATCTTCCGTTTTGGCCCAAAAGCCCGTCTCGATTTTGAAATTGCAGAACCTGAAGAAATTCATACCGTCATGGTCCTGCTTTGCCCGCCAAAGCCTGCGGGTCTGGACATGCGGATCGCGGGTCACGTGGCCGAAATCGTTCAAGGCGAGGGCTTCACGCGGCGTTGGCTCTGCGCGCAAACAGAAGCGGATCTGACAGATGTTCTCGTCCGGGACGATCACTTCCTGCATCTGCCCATTAGCCAGTTACCGGGTCTTACTGAGCAAATCGGCAAAGCCATTCGTGACGTGGAACTTCCCGATGATGTCTTGATTGCTTTGGTGGAACGGGATGGCAAAACGATCATTGCCACGCCAGCGCTAGAGCTGGCAGAGAAGGATCATGTCGCGCTGATTGGTGAACCGGATGCGTTGGAAACCTTGCGCCGCACAGATTAGGATCAGTCCGGCCTGTGCCTGATACGACGCGAAAGAAACCACCTCAAAAGCATCTGTCGCAAACGCAGTTTTGGGGACTTGTGCTCGTCCTCTTCTTTTCGATGCAAGTGCCAGTTGTCCGGACGCCGATACGGTTTCTCTCAACTTGGATTCATGAACTGGGCCACGGCTTCGGGGCGATCATCGCAGGCGGTCAGTTTGAAAGCCTGCAAGTAAGCCCGGATTTCTCAGGTTTGGCCTACACCTATACGTCAGGGGTCTTTGGCCGCTTTATGACGCTCAGCATGGGGCTTCTAGGCCCCGCCATTATGGGCGTGATCCTGCTTTTTCTCTCCCGTGGCCTGAACTGGAATCGCACTGCGATTTTGCTACTAACGGTCTTGCTGGGCCTGTCCCAAATATGGGCGGCGGATATGTTCACGCGCGCTTTGCTGGGGGCGTTATTTTTCGTCTTCGGTCTCTGCGCTTGGAAGCTCTCAGAAGGCCCGATCCTTTATTTGGCGCAAGTCACGGCGATCGTCATCGCGCTCAATGTGCCGTCTGACTTTGGCTATTTCTTCGTCGGTGGCGGGATGAGTGCAGGCCAGATGTACCGATCCGATACGGGCCAGCTCGCTGATTTGCTCGGCGGCCCGCATTGGTTTTGGGGAACGGTCATGGCCGCCCTGTCGATCGTATTCTTGCTAGTCGGTGTGCTTGCCTCTGATCGCTGGGCAAGGAAGCGCGGATCCGCCTAGCGCGGTTTCGTTGTTCCAAAGAAACGGCGGAACAGGCCTTTCGCATTTGATGCACCTGCACTCACGCCGTCGCCGACATCCTTGGCGACATCTTCGATCTCGTCCCCAATCCTGTCCGTGACCGGATCGATACGTTTCTTTTTAAATTGACGGATTGTTCGCCAAATCGTTAGCCAGATCAGGACGACAAGCGTGATAAAAACGATGTTAAACCAAGGGATAAGCCGCACATCGGGTCCAGAGACAGGCTTCATACTCGTCGCATTTGGGTAGAGCGAGAACAGTTCGATACGCCACCCATAATGGCGGACGGCTACCCACTGATCGGGATCGCGCTCATAGGCTTTCGCCTCGGTAAAGACATTGTCCGAGTCAAACTTGAGATAAGGCGGCCACCCCCAACCCGTATCCTCATTGCGATAGACCATTGGGCGCCCATTGGCGCGTTGTGTGTTGATGATCCGCACATCCCGTGTGCGGTTGACGCCTTGATTAACCGCCTCTTGATTGAGACCGCGCAGCGGATCGTCTTCTTTGACGTCAAAACGAATAACTTCCGTGCCGACAATCTTAACGACGTCCCGATCCGGTAGGTAATAATGCATCAGCACGGCGGCGATAATGATCAGCAAGAAGGTCGGCACATGACGTAGGTGGCGCATGGGAGTCTCCTATCCGTATTGCGCGAGGTAGATAAGCAGCGACGCGATCGCGCCGGGAATGATGTAAACGCCGAGGATCAGCTTTGGCTTTAGTGAGCGGTCATAGGCTTTCATGCCGACAGCGATGAACGCCTCGCGATCATGCAGCGCCTGCTCAGTCGCCGGCAGGGCTTCATACTCATCCGCCAATTGCCGTCGGTGTTTGAAACGCGACCAAGCCGCCAGCACCACATAAGCGATGGTCAGCACCACAAAGATTATCACGATCCGTGAGATCAAGGGTATCATAGGTCCCATCCTCGCGTGTTTGGCTTGCCCCAATTTTGGGAGTTTACGCGCCCGCGCTTTTCCCACGGGCTGCGTGACCTGGAGCGCTTTCGATCCCGTTCTCTCCGGTCTTTATCCCTTGATTTACGAGACTTTCGGCGGCGTTTCCGGCGGTCATCATTATCATCATCGTCATCGTCATCGTCGTCATCATCATCACGATCCCGGCGTCTTCGGGACGGTTCGGGTTCGCTCATGCCTGGCTCAGCGCCGAACAAAGCTTCGCGCGCGCCCGCTTTATCCATCGCATATTCCTGTTCGAGGAAGCGGACGACAAACTCTTTCTTACTTTCTTCCCATGTCGCGTAGCGCGCATAGAACAGCGATTTGTGACAAATGAAAAGTTGCCGGAAATCCAGCACGGAGAGTTCGGACAGCAGCATATTCACCAGATCGCGATCCGCATGCTGACTACTGCGCAGGGCATAGAAAAAGGCGGGATCTTTCGGGCCAAGCTTCGGCACCCGCCCACCCATAGACGCCCAACGCCAGACCTGCATCAGGCCCTCATATTCCTCGGGCAGTTGCCGCGCATAACGCCGCTCCAACATGCGCATATCCTGGCGTGTCAGCCCAGATAGATCATGCCCTGCATCCGCAGCTGTGACGACCACGATGAAATCCATCTTCTGCCGGATGACCAGCGCGTTTTTGCTGTTCGGGCGCTGGACGATCAGTTCCGACAGGCCTTCATCGCGCAGCCAATTGGCGATTTCGTCCCGGTCTTCGAGCGATAAAAGCTGGAAACCGCGCAGATCGCCTGCGTCTTCTAGGGGTGTTCGGGTGATGATCGTCGGCTTGGCCGCTTTGCGGAAGATGTAAGCGCCGCCAAAATGTTCAGTAAAGAAGTTCCCGACTTCAAACGTCTTGGGTTTCAGCTTCACCGGATTGCGCTGGATATTGCCCGTCCGCTTGGCCAGCTCGATCATCTCCGCGATCAGCACATCATCCCACCAGGCGTCGGGTTCGGTTTGGAATTGCTCAATCTTCTCGGCCAGATCGTCCGCCTCGCGCACATGGGCTTGGGTCGTGTCGGCTGTGACTTCGATGCGGTTCACATCGAGCAAATCTACGAGCGAGGTGAACCGCAGGATTGAATTGTGCAGCTCCCCCGCCACGGCTTCGCGCGCAGTCAGGGCAAAAAGCTGCGCCTCATTCTGATCAATATAGCGCCGTAAAATATCGCGGGAGATTGAGAATTGGGAATAGAGCAGGGGAGCCGTCTTCTGCTCGGTCGAGAGCAGGATAAACATCGGGTTCGCCCCGTGCGGGTTCAGGTAAAGCTCGTCGTCAAACTCATGCGCGATCTCCGGCGACGTGCCCGTAATGTCGATGTGAAACTCGGTGAGTGTGGTGCGCTTACCCGTCAGATATTCCAGCGCGCGATTATAACGCTCGACCATAGCGGGCGCCGTGACCGCATAAAGGTTGCCATACATCAGGCCGGCTCTGACGAGACGCATCATGATGGGCGGCCTAAATATTTGAGGAACAGAACAAAGATAGTAGCGCCGATCAGACCCCGGACAGAGCTATCTACCATTATAGAAACTAGGGAGGCCTCACTATCCGACCCAAATAGATCTTGCGCTATCACAAGCCATTCGACTGCAAAAACGAACAACGTCAATGCGCACCATAAAAGAAAGGCATAAAGAAAGATTGAGATTTGAGCGTTCCCAAGTCGTTCAAATTTAATTGCCGCGATCAATGGGAACAGGCTCACAATGAGTGTTGTAAGGGCTAGATTATATAAACTCTCCGCTTCGAACCCAGTCAGAAAATTAAACGTAGCGACGACGCACATGCAAAGAAGCCAAAAGAGAGAAAGCTTCATTATCGACGTATTTCGAAAAGGCCTCTGCATCAATTTTTCTTGCCCAAATAGCGTTTCTTCGCTTCCTCCATGCGCTCCATGTCGCGGACCGCATTCTCAATCGCGACTTCGTCACTCTTATCGGCGTAGCGGAATTCGCTGTCGGCGTAGCGGTTGATTTCCTGGATGACCATGTCGACCGTGATCGGCTGGGCGAGGTCGGCGATCATGGACTTTT
Source organism: uncultured Alphaproteobacteria bacterium (assembly GCA_963922935.1). Lineage (GTDB taxonomy): Bacteria > Pseudomonadota > Alphaproteobacteria > Caulobacterales > Maricaulaceae > Litorimonas. The sequence goes on from CAWUKE010000093.1 coordinate 7,258, forward strand.
TCGTCTCGTAGTCCTTTTGCAGGAAGAGTTCCGGCTGCTCCATCCACTCATCCGGCAGTTCGAAATCCATGGCGCGGACTTTGACGGCGTCGGTGATGTTTTTAATCGCGCGACCGGTGAAGCGTTCGTCCGCTTCTTGGATCGCTTTCAAATAAGCGCCGAGCTTGGCGATGGTGTCGAGGGTGCCGATCTTGCTGTTCACATCTTTGAACACACGCACCAGTCCGTCTTCTTTTGGCTCAGCATAGCTGGCATAGCTTTCCGAGACGGCCTTTTTGATTTCCTGCGCGGCGAAGAGGTCATGTTTGCCGACAGGAATGTCGTGGTTCTTACCCATCAGGAGGTAGAGAATATCGACATAGTCTTCGCGCGTTTGCGGACCATCGACCAGGAAGCGGGCTGAGGCGCGCTGGCGCAGCGCATCGTCGACTTTTTCCGGATAGTTGGAGAACATGCCGAAGGTACAGTTGCCGCGCACGACCGTGTTGGCGCCCGCGAAGCTTTCCATCAGGACGGCGGTGATCTCCAGCTGCCCAGCCGAGCTTTGCCGGTCGCCGCGCACACCCGCCAGCTGATCAATATCGTCAATCGTGCCAAAGCCGATCACGTTGGGATCGACGATCTGGCGGACAAAGGCTTTGGCGTTTTGCGCAGACTTACCCTGATAGCTGTCGATGCTTTCTGTGGACAGGTTCGCATAACGGAACGGATAGCCCGCGACCTGGCAATAATCATTGATCAGCCCGGCCATCATCTGGATCAGGATCGTCTTACCCGTGCCGGGCAGGCCGTCGCCCATAAAGGTGAAAATAAACCCGCCCAGTTCCGCAAACGGGTTCAGCTTACGATCAAAGTCATAAGCCATCAGCATCTTGGCGAGCTTCATCGCTTGATACTTCGCGATGTGGTTGCCCACGACTTGGTGCGGCTTTTTGAAATCCATGGTTAGGACAGAGGAGCGCGCGCGGCTGGCGGCTTCGAACCCGCGAATCTCAAAATCATCCGCTTCGATACGGTAGGCGACGGACGTGAACGCCTCTAGCCGCGGCGTGTTCTGCGCGCGCAGAGCGGCCTTTTCCATCAGCTGTTCGAGGAAGGCCGTGACGGTCGGGATCAGCTTGTCTTCGCTAGTCGCGTGCAGAGCGAGGTCCTGATCCAGCTCCCACAGCGCGCCGGTGAGGGCGAGTTGCGGATTGTCGGTCAGGACTTCTTCGACATCGC
>CAWUKE010000094.1:0-8443 GCA_963922935.1 uncultured Alphaproteobacteria bacterium
AGTCGGCTCTGCGTGCGTCGTTGGACGACTCGTTTCAAAACACCCGCCTTGATCGATGGCGACATCGACGAGCACGGCGCCTTCTTTCATCAGTTTCAAGTCCTCACGGCTGACGAGCTTTGGCGCGGCCGCCCCCGGGATCAATACGGCCCCGATGACCAGATCGGCTTCAGATAGGCGCTGTTGCAAGACGGCGGGGGTGGAGCGTTCAATATTGGCCCGCACGCCAAATTCGTAAGACAACCGCTCCATCACCGTGTTGGATCGCTCCAGGATCGTCACATCCGCTTGCATCCCGACAGCCATCAGCGCTGCATTATAGCCTACGTCGCCACCGCCAATGACGAGGACTTTGCCCGAGTTCACACCGGGCACTCCGCCGAGCAACACGCCGCGTCCGCCATTTTCCTTTTGCAAGGCGTTCGCCCCGGCTTGGATCGACAGACGCCCGGCCACTTGGCTCATCGGTTTCAGCAGCGGCAGTCCGCCTTGCGGGGCCGTGACCGTTTCATAGGCAATGCCGACACAGCCGCTGTCTAGGAGCTCTCGCGTCTGATCTGGATCGGGGGCGAGGTGCAAATAGGTATACAGGATCTGCCCGTCGCGCAGCATGGCGCGCTCGACGGCTTGGGGCTCCTTGACCTTCACGATCATCTCGCAGCCCGCAAAGATCGTCGTTGCATCCGGTTGGATGACAGCGCCCGCCGCTTCATATTCCGCGTCGTCAGAGCCGATCCCCGCGCCCGCTTTGGTTTCGACCCAGACCTCATGATCGTCCGCGATAAGCTCCGCAACAGACTCTGGCGTCAGGCCGACACGATATTCATGTGTCTTGATTTCCTTAGGTACACCAATGCGCATGAGGGCTCTCCCAAAGCTGAATTTCGGGGAGACGTTATCAATCGTCGCCTGGGAAATATCTCACTTTCATCTTCACAAAACCGATATTGACGCATAATCATCCGAACAAACGGGGATATAGCCGGATGAATTCAAGCCTAGAGCCGATAGACCGCAAGATTTTGGACGCGTTGCAAAGCGATAGTCGCCGTTCTGCGGCCACGATTGGTGAGGCGGTGGGCTTGTCCGCGTCTGCCTGTCATCGCCGCATGCGCTTGCTGGAAGACCGCGGCGTGATCGAAGGCTATGGCGCGCGGCTCGACCCCAAAGCGCTCGGCTATCACATGATATTTTTCGTCGAGGTCACACTGGAAGGCCAAAGCGAAACGGTGTTGAGCGATTTTGAGCGTGCGGCGTCGGCCCGGTCGGAAGTGTTGGAATGCTATCTGGCAACGGGGCCGGGTGATTATATCCTCAAAGTCGCCGCGCGGGACACGGAAGATTATGAACGTATCCATCGCCGCGTGATTTCCGCTCTGCCGCACGTGACACAAATTCAAAGCAGCTTGGTCATGAAAACGGTCAAACGCTGGCGCGGCTATCCGGTCACGTAAAAGTAATGCGCTGGCTTGATTATTGGCGGACCGTGAAGTCCCGCATTGTCTGGGATCGCGGTTTTGCGCGTGGGCTCTGGATCGTGCCATGGCTGGCGTGGCGGGCGCGGACGCGGCGACAGCCTGTGGTCGCGCGCCTCGCTTTTCATCCGCAACCGGCGGGCATTTGGTATACGTTGCGACTGGCGCTGATTGGCACAGGTGTGCGTGTGGTGAAGCGCGTCGCGGACGCCGATATCGTCATGCGTTTTGATGATCGGACTGATGTGACAGACGCGGCGTGGCCGATCACCAAGCCGACGCTGAACCGGGACATTACGGACATTTCCAAAGCGCGAGTCGCTGCCGTTTTCAGAGACACATTTGGATATGATTTGGCTGTTGACCCAACACGCTATGAAGGCCGCATGGCGGTGAAATCCAATGTGAACGGCGTTCATGATGGGCGCGCCGTGGCAGGTCCCATCGACTATCCTGATCCGGCCCTGACCTATCAAAAGCTGATCGACACAGAATGCCGTCCTGGCGTGATGGAGGAGCTACGCTGCACCTGTGCGGGCGGACGCGTCGTGGCGATTGTGTGCAAGGAAAAAGCGAAAGCCGACCGTTTCTCCGCCACCTACCTCATGACCCATCCCGTCGATCCCACCCGTGTTTTATCCCCTAAAGAGCGTGATTGGCTGGAGGATTTTCTCGCCGCGATGGGCCTCGACTTTGGGTCCATCGATGTCTTGCGCGATCGGCATGACGACCGGATTTATGTGGTCGATGTCAACAAGACCTGCATGCCGGTGTTGGCAATGAATTGGCGCGACTTGGATCGGACATTAGCTCAGATTGGCGTAGCGGCTGAAGCGATGATCCTCGCAAAGTTGGAGAGCGCGCCTTAATCCGCCGCCCACCGTTCCAGCGTGAGGCGATGCCCGCCCAGTCCGCGCGTCGCATTTTCATGGCAGGACAAATAGAGAAGTTGGAGGCCCGCTTCACCTTTTGGGTTGGGGGTGGCCACATGGTTTAACACGGTGAACATTTGCTCCCGCCGCTGATCATCCGCATAGACCAGCGCATCATCCAAAATCACGGGGCAGGGCTGTCCCCCGCGGGCGAGCAGCCGCGCAAAGGCCAGCCGCGTCAACACGGCGATCTGTTCTTGCGTGCCGCCGGATAGACGCTCCAGCGCATCATCCTGCCCGTCCCTTACCAAGCCCGTCGCGCCCAGCTGCTCTGACAGAACCAAATCCGCCCCATCAATCACTTGGCGCAAAAGCGGCAATAATTCTTTGCGCACAGGCGCCGTGTAATGATCTTGCAGAGCTTGCTGGCTTTGCACCAATGTATCGCGCAGCAGCGTCAGCGCATCCGCCTCCCGCTCATGCCGGGCGAGCTCCGTTGAGAGCTGTTCAACCTGATCCGTTAAGCGCCCGACCTCGGCGTCCGGATCCCGACGTTCAAATGCCGCCTGCCGTTCGGCCTCCAAGCGCGCTTTTTCGATGATCAGCGTTTCGCGTTCTTTGGCGTGATTGGTTTGGATCATGGTCAGCCGTTCAATGTCCGCCTCTATCATCGCGGGATCGCTTGTGGCCTGACCCGCAAGCGCCGCTAAGGCCTCGCGGGCTTGCGCGGCGGCCTGATCCGCTTTCAAGGCCTCCGTCGTTAATGTGGCCCGATGGGCGTCGCGATGTTGCGGATCGGTTTGCGCGGCGGCGATAGAGAGTTTTTGTTCCGCCGCATGACGTCGTTCTGTCAGTGTCGCGCGCTTGCGATCAATCTCTGACAGCTGGTCCCACGCGGCATCTAATTGGGCTTTAGCGGCCCCTAATTGCGCGAGCTGATCCGCGGGGTCCGCCTCTTCATCAAATATCTCATCAGCCGCACCCAATCGCGCAGCCAGCGTTTCGACCTCTGTTTCCAAGCGCTCTTTTTGATCCAGAATTTGATCGCGTCCGTTTGGCGCGATGGCCCGCAGCTCAGCGGTCAGCTGCATCAGGTCGCGGTCAAGATCTGCGCGCGCTTGCATTTGGGCGTTGGCTTCGCGTGCCGAACTCACCTCAAACGTGGCATACCAATTGGTGATTTGATCCTGAATCTGTGCCGCCTCTCGGTCGAGCTGTTCACTGTCCGGATGGTTGAGGCGCAACGTCCCGATGCCCTCAATCGCCAGCCGCGATCCCGCCGACAGGGTGATCGGCCCGCTTTTTACTGGCACGCCATCCAGTGTGAGGGTTCCAGCGCCGTCTGCCTCAAAGATCAGCGGCACGGAGAGCTGCTCGCGGCGCGCTTTTACATCGTCGTGGTGGCGCTCCAGTTTTAAAAGCGTGTTCAAATCGTCCGGCGTGATGGGCGGAAGCGCGTCCTTTTCTGCGATGAGGTCCGCGCGCGCTGCCGCCTTGTTTTCAACGAGCTCCAGCGTTTCAAGGAGAGCCTGAAGCTGCGCATTACGCTCGGTGAGGCTTTCTTGATCGTGTCGAAGCTTCTCTTGCTGCGCGGCCTGTTCGCGCGCCTCATAGAGATCGCTGACAGTCTGCTTGGCGGCCTCATGGGCGGTTTTTGCAGCGGCGTGTGCGCGGTCGAGGTCTGTCAGCTGCGCCGTCAGCGCGGTCTTTTCCGTCTCGGATGCATCCCGTGCTAAACAGGCTTCGTTGAAAGTGGTTAGTGTTTCGGTTGCCCTTTCGGCCAGGGTGTCTAACCGTTTGACCTCGGACTGCGCGGCCCGGCGTTTGTCATCAGCGGCCTTGGCGGCGGTCAGTTTTTCCTGTGCCGCTTTCAGTTTCTCCGACGCCACCTCCGGATCATAGCCCTCTTCCAGCTGGGTCAGCTTCGCCGTCACATTTGCGAGGGCACGGTTGGTGTCTCGTATGTTTCTTGCAGCTTGCTTGGCCATCGCCAATTCGGCCTGCGCGGTGTCTAGCGCTTGCTGCGCCAGATCGATGGGGCCGTGTTTTTTGGCCCGGCCCTGACCCGTCCGATATTCGCCTAAGCGGTTTTCCACTTGGGTCAGATAGTCCCGCGCGCGATCGCCGCCGACGAGCGTCGATAGCTCTGTTTCCAGCCGCGCGGCCACATGGCCATCGTCAGAAATGGGCGACATGGACGTGCCTTGCCGCACCCAAAGCAGGCCGGATGGCCCTTGGGCTTTTCCCGCCGCGCCTAGCATGTCGGCTAAGCGCTCTTCGGCGTCGCCCCGTCGCGCGATGACTTGGCCCGTGCGGCGGTCAATCAGCTCTGCGCTTTTCCCCGCACGGAAGCGTTTGACCAAGCGGTACTCTGTACCGCCAAATGTAAAATCAATCTCGCCTTCCGGTGACGCGCCATCGTCCCGCGATAGGCTGGTTACGATTTTTCCCGTGGCTTTATGATTGGCAAAGAGAAGAAGTTCTAAGCCTGCCAGCAGCGACGACTTTCCCCGCTCATTCCGCTCAGCAATCACATTCAGGCCGGGACGCAATCCCTCGACCGTGATACCCTCTGCGCCAAAGGCGCCCAGGTTTCGGAAGCGCAGCGCGTCGAGCCTCACGGGGCGGTCTCTTCCACGGTCGCCGCCAACCCAAAGAGCAGCCGCAGCGCGTGGGCGGCGAGATCGCGATCCTGTTGGGACAAGGTCGGATCATCCCGTCGCTGTGTCAGAGCTTCAGCGGCCGCGCGGACAGAGCCTTGCGCGTCCAGCCCGTCCAAATCTTCGGCCTTCACCACCCACTTTAATCGCTCTTCGCCCTTTACGGTCAGGGCGGCGCATTCCTCTTCTAAGGCGTCAATCGCGGCTTTGAAGCGCGACCATTCAGAGAGCGTGGTCGCACCAGATAGTCGAATGAATGCAATCGTATCTTGGAGATCTTGTCCTTCACGCAGGACTCCTTCGACATGTTTGATGGCTGTATCGATTTCGTCCACCTGCAACGTCAGGTCTATTAACGGCCAATCATAGCGCGCTGTCGGAATGTCCGTCACGCGCGGCTCTGCGCCGGGCCTGTCAATCTCAACCAGAAGGACTTGTCCGCGCAGATTATTCTTGTGCCGATCCGGTTCGGGCGTGCCGGAATAAAAGGTTCGACTATTGATGGCGACCCGACCGTGCCAGTCTCCCAGCGCCAAATAATCCAGCCGGGCGCGCGTTGCCCGGTCGGGCGCAATGATCGCTTCACTATCGCCGTCGTCGCGGTCTTGGTCCTTGGTGCCAAAAGTCCGCACGCTGCCATGCGCCACGCCGATGCGGATCGCGCCGTCCGGCGTCTCGGCCCGGTCCATCCACTCAGAGAGGTCTTGCCCCGGATCGAGGCGTGACCACGGGGCGGGCAAAAGAAACGTGCCTGCCTCCATCTGAACCGGTTCAGCTTTGCGCAGACAGCGTACATTCTCAGGCGCAGCCGCTTCAACCCGGTGCCACAGGCCATCCACATCATCCAGATCGTGATTGCCCGGCATGAGCCACCAAGTCATGTCAGGATATTTTTCGATGGTTTGGAACGGTTGCTTGATCGTCGCGGCATTGGGGATGGTGCTGTCCCACACATCCCCCGCGACGATGACATGGGTGCAGTCATTTTTCCGCGCGGCCTGCGCGATCCGCTTTATGACCTCTTGTCTTTCTTTGCGCGCAAGCACCGACAGATCATCCGGCAGCGTGCCAAAGGCCTTGCCCAACTGCCAGTCTGCGGTGTGAATGAAGCGCACCATACCGCTTTCGCCTAGCAGAGCTTTACTGGGCTGCAAGAGGGGCCGTCAGCCCTTTTGTTGAAACCAGAGCGTGGCGAGCGGTGGCAGGTTAATTGGCAAGCTATAAGGCTGGCCGTGGCGGCCATGATTATCCGTATCGCGTCCGCCGAGATTGCCCACGCCAGAGCCGCCGTAATGATCCGCATCCGTGTTCAGCACTTCGGCCCAATGGCCCGCGCTGGGCACGCCAATGCCGTAATCCATGCGTGGCACGGGCGAGAAGTTACAGACGCACAGCAGCGGCGCAGACCGTTCCCGATCCCAGCGCAGGAAGGACAGCACATTGTCATTCTGCGCCCCGCCATCGATCCATTGAAATCCGTCCGGCATGGCGTCGCGCTCATAGAGAGCGGGCGTCTGGCGCAGGATTGTGTTCAAGTCCGTCACGAGGCTGGCGACCTGCGCATGCGGTCCGCTCTCGGCTTGCTCCCAGGGGAGGGAGGCGTCGGCCTTCCATTCTTCCCACTGCGCAAATTCACAGCCCTGGAAGAGCAGCGTTTTACCCGGATGCGCCCACATAAAAGCGTAATAAGCGCGCAGATTCGCGAACTTCTGCCAATCATCGCCTGGCATTTTTGAGAGTAAGCTGCCTTTGCCATGGACGACTTCGTCATGGCTGAGGGGTAGAACGTAATTTTCAGAGAAGGCGTAATCGATGCCAAACGTCATTTTATGATGATGGTAGCGGCGATTGACCGGGTCCTCGGACATATATTCCAGACTGTCATTCATCCAGCCCATGTTCCATTTGAACCCGAACCCAAGCCCGCCCCCCTGAACATCAAAAGAGTCCGTCGGCTGGGTCACACCGGGCCAGGCCGTGCTTTCTTCGGCCACGGTCATAATCCCGGGCAGGGTCAGGTAAGCATCGCGGTTCATGGCTTGCAGGAAATTGACCGCTTCCCAGTTTTGGTTGGAGCCGTCGGGGTTGGGGATCCACTCACCGTCTTCACGCGAATAGTCGCGGTAGAGCATGGAGGCGACGGCATCGACACGCAGCCCATCAATGTGAAATTCCTCCAACCAGAATCGCGCATTGCTGATCAGATAATTGATCACTTCCTGCCGCCCGAAATTGAAAATCAGCGTGTTCCAATCGGGGTGGAAGCCCTGGCGCGGGTCCGCATGTTCATAAAGATGCGTGCCATCAAATTGGCCCAGACCATGTTCGTCGGTCGGAAAATGCGCCGGCACCCAATCGAGCAAGACGCCGATACCCGCTTGGTGAAACGCATCGACAAAAGCGCGGAAATTATCGGGCGTGCCAAAGCGTGCGGTCGGCGCGAACAGGCCGATCGGCTGATAACCCCAACTGCCATCAAAGGGATGCTCGGTGATCGGCATCAGTTCGATATGGGTAAAGCCGTGGCGGGTCACATAAGGGATCAGCTTTTTGGCGAGCTGCCCATAGCTATAAAAGCCATGCGCGTCGGGTTTGGCCCAACTGCCCAGATGGACTTCATAAATACTGATCGGCGCTTCGCGGTGCTGCTTGGCAGGGCGCTCGATCATCCAGTCCGCGTCGCCCCAATCATAGCCGTCCAGCGGGCGCACGACCGACGCCGAATGCGGGCGCAGTTCCGCCCCAAACCCGACGGGATCGGCCTTATCCGGCAAAGCCTGGCCGTTGGGACCGCGCAACGCATATTTATACGCCGTGCCGTCGCCCGCGCCCGGCAGGAATAACTCCCACACGCCAGAGCCGCCGCGGCTTTGCATCGGGTGCATCCGGTCGTTCCAACCGTTCCTGTCTGACATGACCGATACGCCCGTCGCGTTAGGCGCCCAGACGGCGAAGCGCACGCCGTCCACCCCGTCGCGGGTGTCTAAATGCGCCCCCAGCGCGCGGTAGAGATGCTGATGCCGCCCTTCGGTGAGGAGGTGCAGATCAAGATCGCCGAGGTTGGGCGGAAAGGCGTAAGGGTCCGGCGCGCGGTGTGTTGTGCCGTTATAGTCGGTCAGCAGGTGATATCCGCGCGTCAGATCACGCGTCGGAACATGGCCTTCAAACAGTCCAGAATCAGACAGGCGTGTCAGCGTCGCCAGCGGCTTACGCCCGCGCGGTTTCAACACGGCGACGACGCTCGCGCCTGGCTTCCACGCGCGGATCAGCGTCTGCGATCCGTCAGCATGAGGCCCAAGCCAACCAAACGGATCTGAAAGCGTTCCCGCTTCCAGCCGGTGCAAGAGATGCGGATCGACGCTTATGTCTTTGACCCGGCTGTGGCAGGCGCGCGCCAGATTTGTTCGGCGTAGCTGCGGATGGTCCGGTCCGAACT
>CAWUKE010000095.1:0-8440 GCA_963922935.1 uncultured Alphaproteobacteria bacterium
CGTTTATCTATGCGCGCCTCGACGCGAAAGGACTGTCTGGCACGGTCAAACAGTCCAAGAAGCTGGTCGAAAAAGAACGTCCCGAGATCTGGGATATTCTGGATGAAGTCATCCGCGAACACCCAGTTCTGCTGAACCGCGCGCCGACCCTGCACCGCCTGGGTATCCAAGCGTTTGAGCCGAAACTAACGGAAGGGAAGGCGATCCGCCTGCACCCGCTCGTCTGTGCGGCCTTTAACGCGGACTTTGATGGCGACCAGATGGCCGTTCACGTGCCGCTGTCCATCGAAGCGCAGCTGGAAGCGCGTGTGCTGATGATGTCCACGAATAACATCCTGTCACCCGCCAATGGTCGTCCGATCATTGTGCCATCACAAGATATTGTCCTGGGTCTTTATTACATGTCTCTTATGCGTGACGGCGAAAAAGGCGAAGGCATGATGTTTGCCGATGTCGCCGAAGTTGAAGCCGCGCTCGATAATGGTCTGGTGAGCCTGCACGCCAAAGTGAAAGGTCGTTTTCCCGTCACGCATGAGGACGGCACAGTCACAATGGAAGTCGCAGAGACGACGCCTGGTCGCTTGAAGCTCGCTGAATATCTGCCCAAGCATCCGCTGATCCCATACTCCGTTGTGAACAAAGTTCTGACGAAGAAGGAAATCGGCAAGCTGATCGACGTCGTGTACCGCCATGCCGGTCAGAAAGCGACGGTGATTTTTGCCGATAAGATGATGGGCCTCGGTTTCAGTGAAGCCTGTAAGGCTGGTATCTCCTTCGGTAAGGACGACATGATCATTCCTGACGCCAAATATACATTGGTGGAAGAGACTGAAAACCTCGTGAAAGATTTCGAGCAGCAATATGCTGACGGTCTGATCACAAAGGGTGAGAAATACAACAAGGTCGTTGATGCCTGGTCCAAATGTACGGACCGTGTGGCCGATGCCATGATGGACGAAGCCTCCAAAGACCGTGACCTGATCAACTCAATCTTTATGATGAGTGACTCTGGCGCTCGGGGTTCTAAGAACCAGATGAAACAGCTGGCGGGTATGCGCGGTCTGATGGCCAAGCCATCCGGCGAGATTATCGAAACCCCGATTACGGCCAACTTTAAAGAAGGCCTGACCGTGATGGATTACTTTAACTCCACGCACGGCGCACGGAAGGGTCTGGCCGATACCGCTCTGAAAACAGCGAACTCGGGTTATCTGACTCGTCGCCTGGTGGACGTGGCCCAAGACTGTATCGTGACCGAGCAGGATTGCGGCACGGATCAAGGTATCGAGATCAAGCCTGTCGTTGATGGCGGTGACGTTGTTGTCTCACTCGGTGAGCGTATTTTGGGCCGAACATTGGCCGAAGACATTCACGACCCACGTTCTGGCGAGCTTCTGTTCCCAGCCGGCACCTATGTCGATGAAGACATTGCGGCGGCCGTGGACGAGTCTGGCGCCGCCAACACACGCGTGCGCAGCCCGCTGACCTGTGAGACGGTCTCTGGCATCTGTGCAACCTGTTACGGTCGCGACCTCGCGCGCGGGACAAAGGTCAATATGGGCGAAGCGGTCGGTGTTATCGCCGCGCAGTCCATTGGCGAACCGGGTACACAGCTGACGATGCGGACCTTCCACATTGGCGGGACGGCATCTGTGGCTGACAAGTCCACAATCGAAGCGGTCAATGAAGGCTCCATCAAATATGATGAAGCTGACGTGATCGAGACGGATAACGGCTACATCGTCAAGTCGCGGAAACTCGAATTTGAAGTCGTCAATAGCGATGGCAAGACGCTAGAAATCCACAAAGTGGATTACGGCTCACGTCTGCCGCTCGATAATGGCGCTATGGTCAATATCGGCACGAAACTCGCCGAGTGGGACCCGTACACCATGCCGATCCTCACAGAGGTGGGTGGTACGGTTCGTTTGCTCGACATCGTTGAAGGCGTCTCTGCCAAAGACGAAACCGATGAAGAAACGGGTATCTCGTCCAAGGTGATCGTGGACTGGCGCGCAAGCTCCAAGTCAGGCGATATTCAGCCTGCTGCTGTGATCGAAGGTCCAGACGGGGAGCCTGTCTCTCTGGCTGAGAATAAGGTCGCTCGCTACATGCTGGCCGTTGGCGCGATCCTGTCCGTCAATGATGGCGATACGGTCAAGCCAGGTACAGTGCTGGCGCGTATTCCTAAGGGGTCCGCGACACAGCGGGATATTACCGGGGGTCTGCCGCGTGTGGCCGAGCTGTTCGAAGCGCGTCGTCCCAAAGATGATGCGATTATCGCGCAGCTGGACGGTAAGATCGAATTTACGCGTGATTATAAGAATAAGCGCAAAATCTCGATCATTCCGGAAGACGGCGAAACGGTCAGCTTCCTCGTGCCAAAAGGCAAGCACATGCTGGTCGCTGATGGCGATACGGTCCGCCGCGGCGATTACATCGTCGATGGGAACCCGGCTCCGCATGACATTCTCGAAGTGATGGGTGTTGAAGCGCTGGCGGAATATCTCGTCGATGAAGTCCAAGGCGTCTACCGTCTGCAGGGCGTGCCGATCAACGACAAGCATATTGAAGTGATCGTGCGTCAGATGCTGCAGAAGGTCGAAGTGGTTGATCCGGGTGACACGACGATGATCCGCGCGGAACAGCTTGATAAGATCGAGTTCAATAAACGGAACGCGGAAGTGCTGGCCGAAAATCCGAAGGCGCGTCCGGCGGAAGGCAAGCCCGTCTTGCTCGGTATCACGAAGGCGTCACTGCAAACGCGCAGCTTCATCTCTGCCGCGTCCTTCCAAGAGACAACACGCGTCCTCACGGAAGCGTCCGTCCAAGGGAAGGAAGACATGCTCGAGGGCCTGAAGGAGAACGTGATTGTGGGTCGTCTGATCCCAGCCGGTACGGGCGGCAATCTCCGTCGTTACCAGAAGCTGGCCAATGACCGTGATCAGAAGCTTCTTGAAGAGCGCGCTGCCGCTAATCCGCTGGAAGAATTTCCAGCAGAGATTACGGGTGATGCAGCGGAGTGATCGGCTTAGCCGAAAATTCGATTGCTAATCGAATTTAACGGAGCTGCCGCGAACGCTGTGAGCAGGACTCTTCGCTAATCAAGAAAAAAAAGCCGCCTTTCGAGGCGGCTTTTTTATTCGCTCTATCCGCTTTTTATGAGCGCTATGCGTTGGCGGTCTGTCTGATAAGGATAAATCCGAACAAGACTTCGATGGCCGCGATGATGAAAATAAAGGTCGCGGCGGGGATTGGGATGAACCAGATGGCAATCATGCCCATCACGGTCATCGCCGCTGCTAAGACCCAATAGGTCATCATGCCATAAGCTGACCGAAAGCCCATATAGTGCGTTCCGACAGCGATCGCTGCAAAGGGAAAGGCCAATTCCGGATAGTGCGGGATCAAAAACCAGATGGCGACAAGCATCGCGATCATGGGCGGAACGGTCTCAAAGGCGAGACGCCCAAACGGGTTCTCTGCGTCAGGGGGTGGGTTCTTTAAAATCAGACGTTCCAAGAACGAAGAGATCGGGAAGATCAACATTCCCCCAAAGAACAAAGCAATATAGCCCGTCGTGATGCCTTGCATGGTCGTCACAATGCCGGCGACCAACCAGACAAGGCCAGACACGATGGCGCCGAGACCCCCGCCGCGGTAAGCGCGTCTGATATCGGCTTGTGCGGCTGCAATTTCCATGGATCCGACCTTTCATTTGACAGTCGTCCATAGTCTTCGCCAAAACCGATGCCAAAACAACGATTATTTTATAGGGTTTGAGAATGGCCTACGATTTGAAAAACAAAACCGCGATCGTCACAGGTGGCTCTCGCGGGATTGGCGCTGCCATTGCTATTCGGTTGGCCGCTGAAGGGGCGGATGTTATCCTGACCTATAATTCTAGCCCCGGCCCAGCTGAAGAGGTCGTAAAGACGATCCGAGAGGCAGGGGGGACAGCCGTGGCGGTTCAGGCGGATGCGTCTGATCCGGACTCCGTTTCCAACTATCTGGATGTCGCCAAAGATAAAGGCGGCGTCGATATTTTCGTTCACAATGCAGGCATTGCAGAGATGGCTGACTTTGCCAGCATGACGTCCGATGTTCAGCGTAAGATTTTTTCCGTTAACGTGGACGGTGTCTATGCCGGGATGCACGCGGCCGCGCCCATGATGAAAGACGGTGGCTCCGTAATTGTTATCAGCAGTGTAAATGCTCATTTCCAACCGGGTCCTGGGGCCACCGTTTATGCGGGCAGTAAAGCCGCAGCGACGGCCTTTGCACGCGGATGGGCCCGAGACCTGGGTGCGCGGAATATCCGCGTGAATGCTGTGCAACCCGGACCCATTGATACAGATATGAACCCGGAAGATGGAAAGTTTTCGGACTTACTTCGGCAATTCACGGCGCTGGGCCGGTATGGCCGCGCAGAAGAGGTCGCCGCCTTAACCGCATTTTTAGCCTCAGACGAGGCGAGCTATATCACAGGCGCCGCTATCGACATTGACGGCGGGATGACGATCTGATGGGGCGACTCGCGCCGCTCTACATTTTCCGCTAGCGATCTTCTGTGCGGTTCGGTGAAGCCTTTATGGAAGAGCTTAAATCCCGCGTCCGGGTTTCGGACGTGGTCGGTCGGCATGTGAAGTTGCGCCGCCAGGGCCGCGAGTTTGCTGGCCTCTCGCCGTTCACGAACGAAAAGACGCCGAGCTTTTTCGTCAACGACCAGAAGGGCTTCTACCATTGCTTCTCCAGCGGCAAGCACGGTGATTCGATTAGCTTTCTGATGGAAGTGCAGGGCCTCAGCTTTCCTGAGGCTGTTGAGCATTTGGCAGGCCTCGCCGGGATGGAACTCCCCAAGTCTGATCCCAAAGCCGAGCAACGTGCACGCGAACGCAAAGAAGCCATTAGCTGGATGGAGCGGGCGCAAGATCATTTTGAAAAGACGCTCTACCGCGCGCCGGGGGAGGCCGCTCGCGAATATTTAAAAGGGCGAGGGCTTTCCAAAACTGCTGCCCGCATGTTTGGTCTCGGTTTCGCTGAAGACAGCTTTTCCGCCCTTAAGGACAATTTGATTCGTGAGGGCGCCGATGAAAAACAGCTGATCGAAGCTGGGCTTTTGATCGAACCTGAAGATCGCAGCCGCGCGAGTTGGGACCGTTTCCGCAATCGCATCATGTTTCCTATCCACGATACGCGGGGAAGGCTGGTCGCGTTTGGCGGGCGCGCCATGAGCGACGACCAAAAAGCAAAATATCTCAATAGTCCGGAAACGCCGCTCTTTTCCAAAGGCTCGCTACTTTACAATTATCATCGCGCGCGGGCGGTTGTCTCTGATCCGAAGTCGGCCGCGAACGGATTGATCGTCGTTGAAGGCTATATGGATGTCATTGCATTGGCGCGGGCAGGCTATGGGCAGGCTGTTGCGCCGCTCGGTACAGCGCTGACCGAGGATCAGCTGGCTTTGATCTGGCGGGCGGGGTCGGATGGTTATCTTTGCTTTGATGGCGATAAGGCGGGGCTGCGCGCGGCCTATCGATCCATCGAACGCGCCTTACCGTTACTCAAGCCCGGACAGTCCTTGCGCTTTGTGATGATGCCAGAAGGGCAAGACCCCGATGATTTGATCCGGGAGAAGGGAGCGCCAGCCTTTGGCGCGCTGCTGGAACGATCCGTCGCGCTGGTTGATATGCTCTGGCGGCGGGAGCTGGACCGCGAACCTTTGACAACACCTGAGGCGATTGCGGGTCTAAAGTCTCGGATTTACGACGCCCTGCGCGAGATAAAAGACCCATCTGTCCGGCAGGCCTATGACGCCAACCTGCTGGGCCGGTATGACAAACAATTTGGTCGAGCGGCTTCAGGCGGCTGGCAGGGTCGGCGCAAGTCCCAAGAACCTAAAGCGAATAAAGCCACTATCGCGTCTGGCGCGGCGCAACTGGCCAAGCAAACGCGACAAGCCAATACGCTCCTTGGCGGCATTTTGCTCTTCCCCGAGCTGCTCGAGCATGTCGATGAAGCGTTCTTTGCGCTAAAATTCCCCGATATGCGGCAATCAGCGCTACAAAGCGAGACGTTACGCTACTGGCGGCAGACAAAAGCTGTTGATATCGTCGGCTTGCATGCTCATATGCAAAACAGAGGATTAGAAGGGGAGTTAAAGTACTGTCTGTCCCGACGGGCGCTGATCATAGCGGCTTTGGGCGGGCGTGAAGCGGAAACGGGCGATCGCGCGGCTATCTGGATGGAAGAAGCCGACACCTTTACGGACCAGACCCGAAACGACGCTGGCTCACCTCAAGATCGGTCGCGCATGGCCGACACGATCCGAGAGAATAATAGTGAGGCGATGCATCGCCTTATGCGGGCTCGTGCGCGGTCCCGTGAATAGATTGACGACCCCGTTTACGCTCCGTTTTGAAAGGGTGCTGTAAGCGGGGCTATCGAGGTTTGGGACGGGCTTTACGGCACGCTCCCATAAGGAGACGGATTGCATGGCTGAGGCCGATCCCAAAACAGCAACGAACGCTGTCACTGCACCGAAAAAAAGCCGTTTGGATTTCGATAATATCGAAGTGAAGCGTATGCTCGCTCGGGCGAAAAAGTCCGGACTTCTGACAACAGATGAGCTCAACAAGCATCTCGATATTAACGGCATCACAGCCGAAGAAATCGAAGTCGTTCTCGCGGCTTTGTCTGAGATGGGCATTTCCGTCCACGAGGAAAAAGACGAACCGACCTTAGGACCGAAGACGCTGGCGCGGACGGAAACTACGGCTGTCAAAGGCGGGAATTCCAAAGAAGAGCTGGACCGCACAGACGATCCCGTGCGCATGTATCTGCGCGAAATGGGCGTGGTCGAATTGCTCTCCCGCGAAGGTGAGATTGCGATCGCGAAACGGATCGAAGCCGGTCGCGATACGATGATCAAAGGTCTGTGCGAAAGTGCGCTGACCTTTGAGGCGCTGATGATCTGGCGCGAGGAATTGGCGGAAGGCCACATCCTACTGCGCGATATTATCGATCTGGACGGGACCTATAATCGCTCCATCGGTAATATTCAGGAAGACCGCTCTCACCTCGCGGTGCGCCGTGAGAAGATCGAAAAAGGCGAGTTAGAAGCTGAAGAAGGCGATCTGCCGAGCTTGGCCGAAGAGCGCCGGCTCAAACTGCCTGAGCGCAATTATAAGCCGGGCGAGAAGCCGATCGAAGACGATACGGATGATGAGGACGATAAGACCAACCTCTCCATGGCGGCGATGGAAGCGGCGCTCCGTGAAGACATCATGGAGAAGCTGGACCGGATCGCGGATGATTTCACGCGGTTCCAAAAGCTCCAGCAGATGCTCATCAATGCGCGCCTTAAAGGCAAAGCGATGCGCAAGCCGCAACGTGACGAATATGAAGAGATTTCAGAGCGTATCGTTGAAGAGATCAAAGATCTGCAGCTGAACAATGCGCGGATCGAAGCGCTGGTTGAACAGCTCTTTCACATCAATAAGCGCTTTATCAGCCTGGAAGGGCGTTTGATGCGTCTGGCCGACGGCAATGGCGTCCCGCGTCAGGAATTCCTCGCGGCTTATCTGGGCTCAGAACTCAACCCAAACTGGCTGGACGAGCAGATGGGGACGAGCCCGGCTTGGGACCGCTTTATTACGCGCGAAGCTATCACCATTGAGAAAATCCGGGCTGAAATTGGCGAGATGGCGAAAGAGACGGGTGTGCCCGTCGATGAATTCCGCCGCATCGTTCAGACCGTCCAAAAAGGTCAGCGTGAAGCGCGTCAGGCCAAGAAAGAAATGGTCGAAGCCAACCTTCGTCTCGTGATTTCTATTGCCAAGAAATATACGAACCGTGGCCTACAATTCCTCGATTTGATTCAAGAGGGCAATATTGGCCTGATGAAGGCGGTCGATAAGTTTGAATATCGTCGTGGCTATAAGTTTTCGACCTATGCGACATGGTGGATCCGTCAGGCGATTACGCGCTCTATTGCGGATCAGGCGCGGACGATCCGTATTCCGGTCCATATGATTGAGACGATCAACAAGATCGTGCGCACATCCCGTCAGATCCTGCATGAAATTGGTCGCGAGCCAACGCCAGAAGAGTTGGCGGCGAAGCTCTCCATGCCGCTCGATAAAGTGCGCAAGGTGATGAAAATCGCCAAAGAGCCGATCAGTCTGGAAACGCCAATCGGTGATGAGGAAGATAGCCAGCTCGGTGACTTCATTGAAGACAGCAATGCGATCCTACCGATCGACAGCGCGATCCAGTCCAACCTGCGCGAGACGACAACGCGCGTCCTGGCGAGCCTTACCCCGCGCGAGGAACGCGTCCTACGCATGCGCTTCGGCATTGGCATGAATACGGACCACACGCTCGAAGAAGTCGGTCAGCAGTTCAGCGTGACGCGCGAACGCATCCGTCAGATCGAAGC
>CAWUKE010000096.1:0-8358 GCA_963922935.1 uncultured Alphaproteobacteria bacterium
TTAGACAGGCCCAAGACTTTATCATCCGCGATATAGGCGACGGAGATATCGCAATAGAAGGGGATCATATGGTGCTCGCACAGCGACCAGACACGCATATTCGTCACACCAACCATTTGGCCGCTTTGGGCGGCTGTGAAGGTCGTATCGATCTTACCCGCATCATATTCTATGAAATCGCGGTAGAAATTGGCCATACGGCGCGGTGTGTCGATGAGGCCTTCACGCTCTGGATCTTCACCCAGGGCGATCAGCAGATCACGGAAAATAACTTTGAGGGCCGCATGATCTACGGTCTTTTTCCGGGGCAGCGCGGCATCCGCGACTGTTTTTTCAAGTAAAGTTGTTGTGGACATGATATCTCCTTCGGTTTCCGCCGCAAGTGCGGGGTCAATATCCAGGGTTGACGGTGTTTGCACCGCCTCAGCTTCTAATGTGGCGTCTTCAATGATATTTTCAAGGTTTTCGGAAGTCATAGGGGGTTAGTCTTTCGCAGGATGGCGTTTACACTTTAGATACGCACCAACCTTGTTCCGCGTTTCAAACGCGGCACTCTGTCGTGAATAACAAAAGAGTGAAGTCTTGCGACTTTAGCCCGCCAGAACTGCCCGCAACGCTTCCACGCGCTTCCGGTTTGCGCCCATATCGCTGTGGCCGACACGGCTGGCCGATCGAACCTGCCACAGGACGCCATCCCGGCGGAATTCCACATCATCGACGAAGCGCATCAGCTTTGTCGAATAGGTCGCGGCGATATAATCGTCGCTATCGGCCGTGATCGTGCCGCCCGTCGCAGCAATCGCCGCGCGAATATTATCCCGAGACCCCGTAAGCGGATCGACTTTTTGCGCCGCAGGCGTCCCGTTTTCAGAACACGCGGCATTCGGCTTTGACGAACCGGGCTTTAGCGTGCCGTCTTTAACACCCGGCGGTGTG
This sequence comes from uncultured Alphaproteobacteria bacterium, assembly GCA_963922935.1. Taxonomy (GTDB): domain Bacteria; phylum Pseudomonadota; class Alphaproteobacteria; order Caulobacterales; family Maricaulaceae; genus Litorimonas. The sequence continues at coordinate 937 of CAWUKE010000096.1, forward strand.
CCGCGTTGGCTGATCACGGAAAGGACGGTCAAACCCCCAACAACGACGATCGGGATGGGCATAAGAAGATGCAACATAAGCGCCTAATGCGCGCCAAAAACCTGTCTGGCAATATGTTGATCATACCAAGTCGGCCCCATCAGGCTTTGGAAAAAGCCATTATGACCACCATGATCATGAACAATGATCCGGGAATGCGACGGCAGATGCAGCTTTTGCACATCGCGCTCTGGGATCATGCCGTCATCCCGCGCGGTGATAATCTCTAGCGGGACCGGGCAGCGTTTCAGATCGTCAGGATCAACGCGATACGCATTGAAATAATCTTCCATGCGGTCGAACTCACTATAGCGCGGCAGTAAAATCTCGCTCATGCCCAGCACGCGCTTTTGCGCTAAAATGTCGGTAAAATCATAGAGATGCGGATAAAGCGCCTGCTTGCGCTCTAGGCTCGCCCGCCATTTTTTGAGGAAGTAACGCCGGTAAAGCGGGTTCACATCCACAAGCGGGGCGGCGCCCCACGGATCGACAACCGGACTGATCGCATAAATGCGCTCCAGCCCTGGAATGGACAAATCCCGCAAAGACCTGGCAATCCGCAGCGCGAAATTCCCGCCGAGCGAAAAGCCGACAATATAGATCGGCGCACCTTCGGCTAGACGCCCGGCCTCACGCACCGCGTCAAAGACTTCGTTGAAATGGGTCGACAGGAAGATGCCCTCGTTCAGGTCATGCGTTTCGCCATGATCGCGATAGTTCAGGCGGAACACACTCGCGCCAAGCCCGAACATATGCCGCCCGCAGGATACGACATAGGTGCTGTTCTGCGACCCTTCCCACCCATGCAGAAAGATAAAGAGCGCGCGATTATCCGGATGGCGGGAATAGCTGCCCCGAAGGCGCACGCCATCTTCGCAGGTAATGACCCGATCTTCGGCCACATCCAGCATCGGATTAAGCCCACGCTTACGGAAGCTCTGCCCGGCCAAAGCCGTTTGCACCAAACCCGGGCGCAGGGGCGCGGGCGGCACAAAGGGTTGATATGCGATGGGATCGGCCATTCAGTCCTTTCGTAGCGCGCTCGACGAATAAGAACAATAAATCGTCGCGCCGTGCCCTTCTAAACTCGTGAAACCCAAAGCCGTTGCACAGCAGATGGCCCTATTGTTAAAACAACCTGCAAAGACTATGCCCTCAAATGCTCTTGATGAGGCTTTATGATAACCTTTCCTTCACCCTGTTTCGCCTAGCGCTCCGCCATGACGTGGTGGCAAGCTCTACTTTTGGCTTTGATCCAAGGCTTGACGGAATTTCTTCCGGTCTCTTCCTCTGCGCACCTCATAATCCCGGAGGCTATTTTTGGCTGGACTGAACAAGGGGTTCTGATCGACGTGATGGCCCATCTCGGGACCTTGTTCTCTGTGCTTCTCTATTTTCGCAAGGATGTGGCGGAGATGTGTTTCGGCCTGATTGAACTCATCAAAGGCAAAATGACACGCGGATCTGTGCTCGCGCTCAACCTGATCATCGCCACACCGCCGACATTGATCGTGGGTTTTATCCTCGCGGCGGGCGGATTTGACGATCTTCTCCGGTCCCCTCTCCTGATCGCGGTGACGTCCATGCTCTTCGGGATTATTCTCTGGCTTTCGGACAAAGCGGCCAAAGCCGCGCGCAATATGGAAAGCCTGTCTTGGCGGGGCGCAGCGCTCATGGGCGGGGCGCAGGTCTTGGCGCTGCTGCCCGGGACATCGCGCAGCGGTATCACGATGACGGCCGGGCGCGCGATTGGCCTCTCACGCGAAGCCTCGGCGCGGTTTTCCATGTTGATGAGCCTGCCGATTATCGGCGCCGGCGGCGCTTACGCGCTTCTAAAACTCGCCAGCGGGGATGATGTCGGCAGCGCCACGCTCGGCCAAGGATTAGTCGTTGCCGCTCTTTCTTTCGTTGTGGCTTACGCCGCCATCGCGCTCTTTCTGAAGTTCGTTACTAAGATCGGGTTTTTTCCCTTCATGGTCTACCGCGTGATCTTAGGGGTCGCGATTTTGGCGTGGCTTTTCCTGTGATCCTCTCCTGTTATCTCTGGCAACACAGCGGCATAAAGCTTTTGTAATGGGGCGATTGAGCAAGAGCGCTTGGCAAATCGGGAAAGGCCCGTCTAACCGTAGTTACAAGATGCATGTGCGGGCAGGATTATCGTTGATGTTTAGCGTGGCCTTTGGGGCCAGTGCCGCCGCTCAAATTCCCTCGCAACTTATGGGCTTCGCGGACGAGCCTATTCTGACCGCAACCCCATCGACCTCATCGCCTATCGATACGGCAGAACTGGATCGCCGCGCGCGCCGCCTCATGAACCATGCCGAGATGACGGGCCTCGCCATGGCGATTGTTGAAAATGGCGAGATCACCTTTTCCCAAGGCTATGGACTGCGGGACCGCAATACGCGTGTTCCGGTAACAGAGGACACCGTCTTTCGCTGGGCATCGGTCTCCAAAGGGGTTGCTGCCGCCGCTCTTCTCGGCCTTGTGGAAGACGCCACCGTTGATCCCACCGCACCGATTGAAGAGCTCGCCCCGTCTCTCGACCTGCCGCCGTCTGATATCGCCCACAATGTCGTCGATTTGCTCTCCCACCGCATTGGCTTGTCACGCAACGCCTATGACAATTGGATCGAAGGCGGTCGTCCGGCGAAACAAACCCGCACAAAACTGGGCGAGTTGGGCTATATTTGCCCGCCCGCCACCTGCCACACCTATCAGAATGTCGCCTTTGACGCGGCCGCTGAGATTATCGAAGAGTCGACAGGTCTTCCCTACAAGTCCGTTGTCAATCGCGACCTCTTCCAGCCGTTGGGCATGGACACGGCGAGTGTGACGCTAGACGGCCTGACTAGCAGCGCCAACTGGGCGCAACCGCATAACCGCTTTGGGCAACGCATTAGCCGCGTAAAGCCGACCTATTACCGCGTTCCCGCCGCCGCTGGGGTCAACTCATCCGTCAAAGATCTGGCCCGCTGGATGATCGCCCTCATGCCTGGCTCTGACATTGCGCTGCCTGAAGAGCGCCTGACCGCCATGCAAGCGCCGATCGTGCGCACCCCGCGGGAGCAGCGCTTTATGAACCGCCGTTTCCACGCCTTGCAAAACAGCCATTACGGCCTCGGTCTGCGCATCTATGATTATGAAGGCAATAAAGTCGTCGGCCATCGCGGCGGTGTCGAAGGCTACCGCGCGCTCATCCTGTTCGATCCAGAACGACAGGCTGGGATATCCCTCATGTGGAATACTCCGCATAGCCAGCCTATTGGCTTGCAACTTGAATTTTTGGATCAGCTTTACGGCCTGCCAAAGCGCGATTGGCTGCGGCTAGACAGTCGGGGTTAACCGTCCAGCGGCGTTCATTCCCCAATCAGGCGATTTCTGCCATAAAAATGCCGGATGTTCCCTTACATCTCTCTGTGCTAAAAATCGGATCACCTTGTGGAGGTAGTGATGAAATTTGTCGGATCGATACTCTTGGCAACCGTAACGGCTTTATTGAGTGCCATAGCGCTCAGCACACCTGCGAATGCGCAATTTGGTGATCTTTCCCCGGTCTTGCTGGTCGAAAGCGGGCCGAGCGATAAACCGCAATATCGCCGCATGGTCATCGTCAAATTCTTGTCTGGCGAGCGGGTCAGCGTGAACTATGCCGCTTATAATCGGACCGAATTTAAGCAGGTGCCGAACACGACGCCACAGCAAATCATCAGCGCTTGCGCCAATGGTCCCGCCACCACGCTTGCCGAGATCGAAGCCTTTCAGCGTGCGGAAGCGGCCGCCGCCAGCCGGGGCGAAACCCCGCAAGTGACGCGCTTCTGCATCAAAAATGTCCAAGGGTGGGAAGCGGGTAATCGCGACGCCTATCTCGACCCAATTTTCGACGGCATGCCTTACGCTGCGTCGCTGAATAATTAAAGCGCGAGACATCTCAGACCCTATCGGATGACAGATGAGCGAGAGCGCGGTAGGCCTGCCCCGTGTCTCACCGCCCGCTCACCCGCACGCCAGCTCCGTCGCTGGATTTCTCGCGCCCCGGCACGCCTGCGGCGGATGATTTCGACGACATTTATTTTTCGACCGATGGCGGCTTAGCGGAAACACGTGCCGTTTTCCTCGAAGGCTGCGACCTGCCAGACGGCTGGATGGATCGCGAGGTTTTCACCATCGCCGAACTGGGTTTTGGTTCTGGCTTGAACTTTTTGGCGACCTGCCACGCCTGGGCGGAAAGCGGCGCGAAAGGACGCCTGCATTTCATCAGCGTTGAGGCGTTTCCCTTTTCAAAGTCAGATTTGGAGACAGCGCTTTCCGCTTTTCCAGAGCTTCACCCCTGGGCGGAGCCTCTGATCCGCGCTTGGCCCGGACCGGTTCGGGGCTTTCATCGACGGCATTTCGGTCCGATTACCCTGACGCTGATCCATGATGCGGTCGGCCCCGCGCTGGTAGGTCTAAAGGCTTCTGTCGACGCGTGGTTTTTGGACGGTTTTTCGCCTGCCAAAAACCCGGATATGTGGAGCGAGGCCGTCATGGCAGACGTCGCCAGATTATCTGCACCGGATGCGCGCTTGGCCACCTTTACTGTGGCGGGTGCGGTACGGCGCGCTTTGGAAACTGTTGGCTTCTCTGTGGAGCGCAAACCCGGCTTTGGACGCAAACGCCACCGGCTAGAAGCGCGTCTGAAAGGAACGGCTAAATGCGCTGAGCCGCCCAAACGCCCGACCATCATCGGCGCCGGGATTGCCGGCGCGTCCATCGCTCATGCCTTCGAAAGACGCGGGCTCACGCCGCGCGTGATAGCCGATCCCAATCATATTGCGGCCAGCGGAAACGGGGCCGCACTGATCAAGCCCCGCCTCGATTTGCAGGATCATCCGGCGTCGCGCTTTTTCCTCTCGAGCTTTCTTTATGCCAGAGAGGCTTATCGCGACGCGACCCGCCATGAAGGGCTGAGCCATCGGCCTAAATCCAAGACTGAGACCGAACGGTTTCACCGCTTGGCCGCACAAGACCCGTTAGGCCCCGGTCATCTGCGTTGGACGGGCGAGGCGCTTGATTTGCCGAGTTCCATCGTGATCGACACAGAGGCGGCGCGTCAGACCCTACTGCAAGGCATAACCGTCGAGGAGCGTAAAATTGAGGACCTGAAGGACTTTGGCGGCCCGCTGATCCTCGCCTGTGGTTATGGTATCCGCGCGCTTCTGCCAGACGCCGCTCTGCGGTTCTCCCGTGGGCAATTAAGTTGGGCGGACGGCGCGCTCACCGCGCCTGTGACCTATGGCGGCTATGCGATCCCAATCCGTGAGAAAGTCTTATTGGGCGCAACGCATGACAGGCTTGAAGACGGTGTCGATCCGTTCGCGCTGCGAGCGGAAGACGATCAGCGCAATCTTGAGCAAGCCAAAGCCCAAGGCCTCGATCTCGGCCCAGACCTGACGTCTTTCCGGGCCAGCGTTCGCGTCACCACAGCAGATACGCTGCCGCGCATGGGGGAAATCAGCCTGCCCGATAGAAAACGAGCCCACATCCTGACCGGATTGGGCTCGCGGGGATTCGTCTTTGCGCCTTTGTTAGGTGAGGCGCTGGTCAGCGACTATCTGGGTGAGCCGAGCCCATTAGAGCTCAGCTTCACCGGTCGCCTTAATCGCGATTTGAGACCCTAATATCCGCCGAACCTGAAGATGACTGCTCCAGATCGCCTGTCACACGGTCGACATTGATATCGCCAGACCCGGACGCTTTCAACACAGCGTCAACAGCGCTGGCTTCAATCGAAACGTCGCCGGACCCGGACTTGCGCACGATCAGGGTGCTGATCTCGCCGTCATAAACGTCGACATCGCCACTGCCGCTTTTGGAGATTTTGAAATCCCCAATCGCTTCGCCGATTTCAATATCGCCAGACCCGCTCTTCGATAAGCTTGCCATGCGACCAATGCGGTTAACCTCCAGATCGCCGGACCCACTTTGGCTTAAGGTGAACTCTCCCGCCTCATCGAGGGTGATATCACCAGAGCCGGATTTAGCGAGCTTCATCGTCCCAACCATACCCGCCGTGAAATCGCCAGATCCTGATTTGGAAACCGTGGCTTCCAACACATCACCAAGCTCAGCTTCGAAACACCCCTGCAAGTCTAGATCAGCATAAGATAAGGTCGTTTCGCTCGCATCGAGAAGCACAATACTATTCTCGATTTTCAGCGTCGCGCCCTCCGGGACGGAAACCTCGATCTTGGGATAATCTTTCAGGCGGTTTTCCGTCGTGCGGTTCCGACCATTGATGGTGACGGATATATTCCAATTATAATTACAGACATCCGTTTTGTCGGGGCGGTTATATCCGCCATCAATCAGAAACGGTTCGCCTTCGACCGTGGTCAAGTCACCGCCTGTGCGCTGCACATCAATGGACGGGGCGCCTTCGACCAGGGTCAGCTGGCCGACAAAATTCTCAACCACAACATCTGTAGCCAAAGCGGGGGCGGCCACAAGGCTCGCTATCGCTGTCGCTGCGACGATCGTTACTCTCATAGTCGTAAACTCACCTTTGAACCGCTGGATAATTGGGCCGTTATTTTAAAATCGGCGTTCTCAGCTGCTGCTAATGAACACCCTTCGCCGCCGCAGGCAATACTAATACCGCCGAAGCTGACGTCGAGTAAGGTTATAGGGCTGGCAAGGGGTGGGGCAAGGCTTACAATGCCCGCCGTGATTAAGGTTGCGCCGATATTCATGATGTCTCTCTCCTCTCTATTTTGGGCGGCGCGCGATTGTGCTCGCGCGTCTCACCCAGTCTTTGTTTTTTAACTTTCCAAGTCGCGGAAATCGCGACGCAGCTTCCACTCGCGGGAGGTGACCGAGCGTTCCAGGTCCTGCAGACGCTCTTCTAGTGAGCGGAACTTGGACCGAACGTCACCATAATTTGTGGTGCTTTCGGGCGCCCTGTTCATGGCTTCGGCGCGGCGGGCATTACGGACGGCTTCATATTGTTCCCGTATGTAAGGCGCTCGCTTATCTGAGGGGATGAATATCCACATCAGGAAGTAAAGGAACGCAGGGAGGCCTGTGAAAATCACGAGCAGGACGAAGAAGATCCGAACCGGTCCGTGATCAATGCCGAGCCAGTCGCCGATCCCGGCGCAGACCCCGCCTAGAATGCCGTCAATTTTATTGCGGCGAAGCTTGGGGCGGCCTTCATAAGGGTAGCCATCATCAGACCCGTCCCAGTTCATATCGTTGAACATGCGATCCATCTTGTCTTTATAGCGGCGTTTGCGGCTCATGTTTTGTCCCTCCAGTCAGGGATTTCGTCATCCAGGATCGACTCTAAGACTGAGACGCGCTTGTCGAGGATGTCCGCGATTTTGGACATTTGTTCGAGTTCCT
>CAWUKE010000097.1:0-8322 GCA_963922935.1 uncultured Alphaproteobacteria bacterium
GCGGGTATTGGCGGCGGGATCAAGACGGTCGCGCGCAAGCGCGATACCGGCGATATCATCCCACATGATCCAGCCGCCTTTATGCGGATTATCAATATCAACTTGATTGGTAGCTTTCTGTGTGCCTCTAAGTCTGCTGCAGGGATGATGGCGCTCGACCCAACCGATCCGGATGGGGAGCGCGGCATTATCGTCAACACGGCTTCAGTCGCCGCGCAAGATGGTCAGATTGGTCAGGTGGCTTATGCAGCCTCAAAGGGCGGCATTCTGTCGATGGCGCTGCCCATGGCAAGGGATCTGGCGCGGGAGGGCATTCGCGTGAATACGATCTTGCCGGGTTTTTATGAAACCCCGATCTATGAGCAAATGAAGCCCGAGGTGAAAGAAAGCCTCAAGGCGCATGTCCAATTCCCGAACCGCTTTGGGCAGCCCAGCGAATATGCTGATGTCGTGCGGTTTATGGTCGAGCATGGCTACATTAACGGCGAATATATCCGCACGGACGCCGGCGCGCGTATGCCGCCGCGCTAAGGTGCGATCCTTATGGCGCAGCCTTTGATCACAGTTTTGGGCGCGGGTTCTATTGGCTGCTATCTCGGCGGTCGGTTGCATCAAGGCGGGGCAAAAGTCCGTTTCATTGGTCGCCCGCGTGTTAAAGAGGCGATTGACCAAGGCGGACTTCGCCTCTCTAAGACGGGCGATGATGTCCAACCCTTTGCGCCGATAGATTTTCCGACAGAAACAGGCGCGCTTAAAGGGTCTGATATTATCGCGCTGTGTGTGAAGAGCCAAGACACGGCTGACGCCGCAAAAGCGATCAAAACCCATGCACCAAAAGCCTGGGTGATTAGCTTTCAGAACGGGGTCTCGAACCTGCCAGCGTTGCGCGCCCATATTGATCGTGTTTCGGGGGCTGTTGTTCCGTTTAACGTTACCTCGCCCGAACCCGGCCTTTATCATAAGGGCACGGACGGCCCATTGGTGATCGGTCCTGAAGCGCCGGACGCCGTTATCGACGCTTTGCGCGCCGCGGGGGAGATGGTTCAAGTAGAGTCCAATATAGAGGGTTACCTCTGGGCGAAATTGTTGGTGAACTTAAACAATGCGCTGAATACGCTGTCCGGCGGACCGTTGCGGGATGGCTTACTGCAGCGTGATTATCGGCGTGTTTTGATGGCCATGATCCGCGAAGGGCTAAGCGTTGCGGAAGCCGAAGGCGTCTCGCCCACGACATTTAACGGCCGCGCGCCCACGCAGCTTTTAAAGCTGATGGATAAGCCGGACTGGCTCTATAAATTCTTGATGGACCGGATTGCTAAGATTGACCGAAAGGCGCGGTCTTCCATGTTGGACGATCTGGAGCTTGGCCGCGGCTCCGAGCTGGATTATTTGCAGGGTGAAATCGTTCGGCGGGGCGCTGCGTTAGGTGTTCCGACCCCTGTCAATGCCGCCGTGCTGGAAGAGACGCAAAAGGCGTTTGCGCAAAAAAAATCGCCCCATTGGGACGGTACAATGATGCGGCAGACTTTTCTATTCGATTAGAAAGCCGTCGTTCCGTTGAAAGCGTGACTGTCGCCCATAAAGGGTGGGGCGGCATCATGTAACTGGGAGGGGGGTAAACACATGATGCCGCCCGCTTTATCCGGTGGCCCGCCTGTTAAGGGGGAGGACAAGGGGGCTCCGGTCGATACCTATTTAGGCAGCTTTCGCTTTTCCGCTAGGTTTCTGCTCGATGACGTTTTGGTCATCATTCGCCGTGCCGATCGCGATGCGACGGGGCTTCAGGGCTTCTGGCAGCTCGCGTTGCAGCGTGATGACAAGCAGGCCGTTATGAAGCGACGCGCTTTGGACAATCACATGGTCTGCCAGCTGGAAGCGACGCTCAAAGCCACGTTCGGCAATACCGCGATGCAGATATTCGACGTCGTCACCGGCGTCAGACTTGTCGGCTATCCGGCCTGTAATCGTCAGGCGGTTTTGTTCCGTCTGGATTTCGATATCCTGTTCGGAAAAGCCTGCGACCGCAAGTTCGATGCGGTAGGAATCCTCATCCAGTCGCGCGACGTTATAGGGCGGGTAGCTGGCTTGGGCGTTGGTCTGTGCCGACGCTGCATCCAACAGTGTGGCCATCCGGTCTAGCCCAACGAAAGAGCGGTATAGGGGTGATAAATCATAGGTTCGCATGGGGCATCCTTTCTTGAAAGCAATGCGATTTACATGTTGCGCACGACCCATCATGGCATCGTGCATCGGTGTAAGTGGGTAAGGTCTTGGTGAGTTCAAGGGGCCGGTCTGCAGGGTAAAATGTGAATGAGAGACGCCTTGCATTCGCGGCACGGCGCGCTAACCCAGCGTTAAATTTTTCACGGAGAGATGAGTGACACGTTTTTTATTGGCCTGTTCAGCCTTGGCCCTCATAGGGTGTAGCGCAACGGAGACTGCAGACGCCCCAGTCGAAGCCCCCGAGGCCGTTGAAGAGATGCGGTTGACCCTTGCCGATACAATCGCTCACCCGCGCCGCGCTGACGATGCGGCCCGAGATCAATTCCGCAATCCGCTTCCAACGCTCGAGTTTTTTGGAGTCGGCCCTGGCCAGCGCGTGGCAGAAATCTGGCCAGGTTGGTACACGCCAATCCTGGCCCCTTATCTGGCCGAAAATGACGGGACTTACATTGCTGTCCTTTTCCCTGAGGGGATCAATGAACGCATCGATGCGCGCGTCAGCGGTTTCAAAGAGAAGTATGCTGACGAAGAGACGTTCGGAACAATTGAGTATGCCAGCTTCTGGAACTTTGAAGGCGGCGAAGAGGGTGAACGTCAGGGCGCAACCTTATCTCTTCCAGATGACAGCGTGGATCGCCTGCTGACTTTCCGAAATGTCCATAACTGGATGGGACGTGGCTATGCAGAAGAAGCGTTTGCAGAGTTTTACCGCGCTGTGAAACCGGGCGGCATGCTGGGCGTTGTCGAACACCGTTTACCAGAAACCCGAACCCAAGACCCGCGCGGGGCGTCCGGCTATGTTCAAGAAAGCTATATGAAAGCTCTAGCTGCTGAAGCTGGATTTGAATTTGTTGGTAGCTCTGATGTGAACGCAAACCCGCTTGATACAGCCGATCACCCGCTGGGCGTTTGGACCTTGCCGCCCCGGTCGCGCCTACCAGAAGAGGGCTCAGAAGCCGCCAAAGACTTCGATGCGGAGCTTTATAAAAACATTGGAGAAAGCGACCGGGCGACGCTCTTATTCCGCAAACCCGCTGACTAGTTTCGTATAGTTATCCTGCACGTCATATTTTCGCTTGGCGCGGGCTTAACGGCCCGCCATATAGCGAGACGTAAATCATAAGTCCTTGAGGAGACCTTCCATGGAAAATTCAGAAATCGCGTCGAAAATGCAAGAGGCGCTGGAAAAGGCGGGCGGTCTCGACAAGTCCGTCAAATTTGATTTTGGGGGCGCGGGATCTGTATTTGCACATGGCACTTCGGCCGAGCTGGATAGCGATAAAGAGGCGGATTGCACGATCAGCGTCGACAAAGACGACTTCATCGCTCTGGCAACAGGCAACCTTGATCCGATGATGGCCTTTATGTCTGGCAAGCTCAAAGTCGCCGGCGACATGAGCGTGGCCATGGGCCTTCAAAGCATTTTCTCGAACATGTAAGTTCGATTATCCAGGCGCGGCTTTAAACGGGTCGCGCCCGGCTTTTCTTTTTCTCTCGTTAGACACACATGTCCGAGACCTCTGATCTACTTTTAGATTTCCCGCGTGCTGATCTGGTTCAGCCGAAAGGCCATGCTGTGCCGGATGTTCTGGCGTCGCGATTATCCCTCTACTTTATGGATCGACCCCCGACCGGCTCTCCATCAGGTCGGTCGCAGCGATTGCGGGTGATGGTCGCAACTCATGCGCCGCGCGAGAGAGACGGCGAAACAATCGACGCCCCTCGGGGGACGATTTTCTTTTCCCCGGGTCGGACCGAATTCATCGAAAAATATATGGAGACCATCGCCGATTTTATTCGTCGGGGCTTTTGGGTTGTTATGGTCGACCCGCGGGGTCAAGGCTTATCGGATCGTTTGTTGGAAGATCGCCTAAAATCATATGTAGCGGACTTTCAGGACTATGCCGATGATTTAGGTTGGGTCGCAGATACGCTGTCTCCACAGTGTCCAAAGCCCTTTATTGCCATGGGGCATTCTATGGGCGGGACGATTGTGTTGCAGTCGGTTCTCACAGGAACGATAAGCCCATCCGCAGTCATCTGTTCAGCGCCAATGTTGGGTCTGACGGATCTGGATACACTGGCTTTGCGGGCAATGATTAGTGGTTTGTCAGCGCTCGGCTTTTCGACAAAAAATCTACCCTTTCAGAAACAAAGGGGCGGGCTGCCGGTCGCATTCGCCGATAATAAACTCACCACGGATAAGGCGCGCTATGCGCGTTGGGCGAGCTTCTTCCAGAACACGCCCCGATTAAGAGTGGGAGAGCCCACATTTGGGTGGATTGCCCAGGCGCTAAAGGCGATGGCTTTTATTAATCGTAACGCTGGTGCTTTGGGAATTCCAGCCCTCATGGTTGCGGCGGGTGGCGATCAAATTGTTGAACCGGCGTCAGTTGAAGATTTCGCGGTAAAATCTGGCTCTGACTTTCATGTTGTGCCTGGGGCTAAGCATGAGCTGTTTTTAGAACGCGATACGTTGCGCGATGAGTTTTTCGAACAAATTGATGACTTCCTCGCGCGCCAAGCCCTCTAGCTTTATGCTAAGGCTATCTGCCTATGCAAATGCCTGAAATTATTGTCGTGGGCGCAGGCCTCATTGGCCTGTCAACGGCGGATGCCTTGCAAGCCGGCGGAGCGGTTGTCACAGTCATTGATGCACGGTCCGGCCCTGTGCGTGGGGCCAGTCATGCCAATTCCGGCATGTTGCACCCCAGTCAGTTTCGGCCTTGGCTTACAGAGGAAGAGACTGAAGGGCCTGCAGATGCGGCTTTAGTTGTGCGGGATCTGGCCCGCGAAACCGTTGCGCCCCTTCGCACGCGGATGCGAAGCCTTAATCTGAACACAGCCTTATCCCGCCCTGTAGGGTGTTACCAAATTTTCCCGGATGTAGCGTCAGCGCAGATGGCGCAGGCACAGCTGGCGCAAGATGACATTCGCGCGAATATAGTTATTGATCCAGAGCGAACATTTTCTCAACCCGCGCTTTATTTTCCGGATGACCGTTCGGCTGATGCCCGCGCTTATGGCGAGGCTTTGGCGCAAGACTTGGCCGAAAATGGCGTTACCTTTATTTATCAAGCTGACGCCGTTCGCCTCCGACAGCAGGATGAGGGACAAATTGCGGTGGCGCTGGGCGAGCATCGATTTAACGCCGATCATGTCGTGATCGCCTGTGGGGCGCAAAGTGCTGATATATTGAAACCACTCGGCCTGTCTCTCAAAGTTGCGCCTGTTCGGGGATGGGCTGTGGATTTCAACTTGCCTGAGGGGGCAAATCTGCCCCTGATCCCGGTTATGGACCATAGTAGTCGATCCGCTCTGACAGTTTTTGACGACCGTTTCCGTTTGTCTGGAACGTGGAATGAAGAAAGCCCTCGGCCCATGCTGAGCCGTTGGAACGACCTTATTCCAGATGTCATTCAGCGTGCGGGGAAACCCCTATCTGTCTGGTCGGGCTTGCGACCTGTTTCAAAAGTCGGGCGTCCCTATATTAGTGGGACCTCAATCCCAGGGCTTTGGATTAATGCCGGGCATGGTCATTTAGGTTGGACCCTCTGTGCGGGATCGGGAAACCTCTTGGCGGATATGATTTTAAAGGGTCGGGAAGACAGTCGGTTTGTCTTTGCCGGCTAAAACGTGCAGGTGAGGCTTATGAAACATCTAATCACGGCGAGCCTTCTTCCGATACTACTGCTGGGCTGCGCCGTTGCTGACCCAACCACTGTGGATCAACCGGCTGCCGTTATTGCCGTTCAAGCCCCAGATTTCGACGAAGCGGCAATGGATGTGCTTTTATCTGCAGCTGTTGAGCGAGGTGAAATTATCGGTGTGAGTGCGCTCGTCTATGATGAGGGTCAGATTGTTTACGAAAACGCCTTCGGTCTGCGTGATCGGGAGCGCGCTAAACCGGCCACAACAGATACGGTCTGGCGCATCTATTCCATGACGAAACCTGTCACGTCCGCCTTGATCATGGATCTGGTCGAGGATGGCTTTATCGCTCTGGATGACCCAGCGGCGAACTACATTCCTGCGATTGGAAAGATGAAAGTCATCAGGAGAGGTGATGATGGCACAGTCGACTATGTCGAGCAAAGTCGTCCCATCACAATTGAAGATTTGCTGCTACATCGCAGCGGCATGGCTTATGGTATTTTTGGCGGCAGCCCGGTTGAGGAGGCTTATGCGGCGGCGGATCTTTTCAATCCGAGCGAAGCGCTGGGTCCAAAGATGGAGCGATTGGCCGATTTACCGCTCGTTTTTCAGCCAGGTGAGGCGTGGTATTATTCTTATTCCATCGATGTTTTGGCCCGAATCGCCGAAGTTGTGACGGACAAACCTTTTGCTGAGCTTCTGCATGAGCGCTTTTTCGAGCCGCTTGGTATGAGTGAGACGGGGTTTCACGTGAAACCAGCGCAGCAGGACCGCTTTGCGTCTAACTATGCGCAAGGGCCAAGAGGGGGCTTTGCCCTCGCGGAAGATGCGGTCGGCAGTCCGTTTGCAGATTTAGACAATGCGTTTGCGTCTGGTGGAGGCGGATTAGTGTCTACCCAGGCGGATTATGCCCGATTCGCCGCCATGATGCTCAACGGTGGGGTGTTGGAAGGGCGCCGTTATCTCGAAGAAGAGACGGTTCGCATGATGATGACAGACCATTTGGGCGATGACCCGCAAACATTTCAGCCTTGGATCGGCGGCGAAACCGGGGCGGGTTTCGGTTATGGGGGGTCTGTGCAGATAAAGGCGACGTCCCAACAACAACGCGAATCGGGCCGCTATCCAGGACAATGGGGCTGGGGCGGCGCGGCGCGAACCAACATGTTCATTGATCCTGAGAATAACAGCTTCGGGATTATCATGCTCCAATTCTTCAGTCGCGATGATCCGCAAATCCATGCAGACTTCCAAGCGCTGGTGCTGGAGGAAACGAGAAATGCGCCTTTAGGGGACTAAATAGGTCTTTATCGGTAGGATAAACTTGTTTCATTCAGCTTGGCTTAAGCCGCAAGCTATATATCGAAGCCCCTCAGTGGCTTCATTTCCACTGAAATGGTATTGTGCACAAAAAGATGGTGATGATGGTTGCTATCTGTGAATGCTTTGCGTAAGTAGCGCTCCTCGCTGAAGACATGGTCTTCACGGCACAGGTTTTCGGGCCTCCGCCAAAGCGAGCACCCAAAATTCGAGATTTCACACCTCACACAGTGAGGTCTTGTGTTTCGGAAAAAAGGGTGAGTGAGACGCAGATGTGTAAATAACTGCAGATCACTGACAAAGGCTGTTGCCTTATGGATTGCGGCCGTTAGAGGGCGCGTCCAGTCAAAAGACGGACACTTCGAAAGAGGCGTACGGCTGGAGACAAGCGAAGATTGAAGGGCTCAAATATGAGCGTGAACATCTTCAGTTTTTCAGAAATTAAACGAAGCCAAGCTTCTGCAGATTTCTGAAAAAAAGTGTTGCAAAGGAAATTTACTTTTCCTAAGTAGCGCGCCTCGCCGGAGCTAAGATGCTCCAAGGTGAAAACCGGGCGGGCGGTCACCCTTGAGTGGCCTTTTGTTTTGGGTGTGAGACAAGTTTCTCATCCAAGCTGTTTGACATCGTGAATATTGGGAAGAGAGACGCAGGCGGCGTTTGGCGGCGCGCGGATCTGGTAACAGACCGCACACTAGTCATGACGTACGTCACGACGTTTCTTTTCATGAAGTTACGATCGCTTGGTCGGTTCAATTACTTGGACACGATTAGGCACTCGTGATTTCTTTGAAACGCAACAAGCGCTTCGATGCATTTATGTATCGAAACGCCAGTTATGTGACAGTCAGAGACACTCTCAACCTGAGAGTTTGATTCTGGCTCAGAACGAACGCTGGCGGCAGGCTTAAGACATGCAAGTCGAACGAGAACCAAGAGCTTGCTCTTGGGGACAGTGGCAGACGGGTGAGTAACGCGTGGCAACCTACCCTTCAGTTCGGGACAACAGTTGGAAACGACTGCTAATACCGTATACGTCCTCCGGGAGAAAGATTTATCGCTGATGGATGGGGCCGCGTTAGATTAGCTAGATGGTGGGGTAATGGCCTACCATGGCGACGATCTATA
>CAWUKE010000098.1:0-8308 GCA_963922935.1 uncultured Alphaproteobacteria bacterium
TCAATCGCCTTGTTCTCCAACATGTTGGAGCAAGCTCAACAGCGCGGCGAGATTGCAATTGATGACACTGAGCTGACAGCACGCCTATTTTTCGCACCCGTCGTTTACAGCGGGATTTGGCAGGCTGTTTTCGCTAAAACTGCGCCGAAGCCGCTCGATTATGCCGCGCTCATCCGTACACACACTGAACTTCTTCTTAAGGGCTTGCATTACCGCCCCGCTGACAAGGCTCCGCCAGCATGACCCGTCTCGTCTTCACCCTCTTAATTGGCTCCAGCCTTACGGCTTGCGCGTCCTTGGGTCCTGTCAAAACTTTTGAACCTGAAGCAACGCAACCACCGACCGTAGAAGAAATTCCCGCATCATTTTCTGAAACTCTTCCGAGTACTGACTATAAACCCGCACAGTGGTGGCTAGGCTTTGAAGACCCTGTTTTGAATGAACTCATTTCGCGGGCTCAGAGGCAAAATTTTGACATCCAAGAAGCAACAGCCCGACTTGCCCAAGCCAATGCGCTGGCCCGACAGGCAGGCGCAGCCGGACAACCGTCTCTTAATGCTACAGCTAGTAGCAGCTTTTCTGACTCACCTCTAGCCGGTTCTGGTTTCGGAGGATTTGGTGGCGGCGGGTCCAATAGACTTCAGGTCGAGACCGTCAGCCTAAGCCTCGGTGCCGCCTATGAACTCGATCTATTCGCTCGGATCGCAAATGATACTGAAGCCGCGCGGCGAGACGCGGAAGCGACCCGTTTTGATATTGAAACGCTTCGCTTATCCGCCGCCAATGAAACAGTCCGCACCTATTTCGAGATTGTCGACACGCAGGAACAAATCCGCCTGCAACAAGAGATTGGGGATTTGATCGAAGAACGCCTGGCCTTAACCGAAGCGCGATTTGCGCGAGGCCTGGCTGAGAGCTTTGAGCTTTACCAACTGGATCAAGATCTGCGCAGCATTCGCGCTGGCATCCCGCAGAGACAATCACAGCTTGAGCAAACGATTACGCGATTAGCCCTAATCCTGGGCGAATATAGCCCGACGACGAAAGACACGCTCAACGGTGTTCTTTCACCAAAACTAAGCCTTCACCCCGTTTGCGCGACCCTGCCAGCAGAGCTATTGGACCAGCGTCCAGATATTCGCGCCGCTTGGGAACGGATGGAAGGATCTCGCCTTCGCGTCGGGGCTCGCAAAGCAGAACGCTATCCGAATTTGAGCCTGAGCGGTTCGCTGGGTTCGCAAGGCGCTGATCCTCTGGAAGCTGCTGATATCCTCAACAATTGGGTTTTGTCTCTGGCCACGAATATAGCGGCACCAATTCTGGACGGCGGGCGTCGTGACGCCGCTATTGAGGCCGCTGAAGCCACCTATATGGAGCGTCAGGCGACCTATGCAGAAACGGTCGTACGGGCTTACGGCGAAGTCGAAGCCGCTCTGGCAGACCTGCGCTTGCAAGCGGATCGCTATGAACTTGTAAACAGTCAGCTCTCCGCCACGCGCCAGAGCCTTGAGACACAAACCCAACGGTTTCAGCGCGGACGCGGCACTTACATTGCGGTCTTGGATGCCAAACGCGCAGTCCTGCAAACCGAAGGCGCGCTGTCGAGTGCGGGACGAGATCTCGCACTCGCCCGACTAGGCGTACACCGCGCACTGGGCGGGGATTGGCAGCTTACCGCGACCGCCACACCCGCCAGCCCCCTTCCCTCAACTCCGTCCACGACGCCTTAGGATCTATCGATATGCGACGTCAGGCCCTTATCGCCCTTCTTATTCTGCTCGTCGGGATTGTCATAGCCGTCCTCATGGTGCGGTCGCGACCGTCCGTGGAGCCAGAGCCAGTCGTCCAGCAAGCCCCGCTCGTGCAGACAACACCACTTCTGCGCTCGGCGGCCCCGATTGAAATTGTGGAAACCGGCACAGTGCGCGCGCAAGAACGCGTCAATATATCAGCCCAAGTTGGCGGGCGCATCACGTCCGTTAATCCCAGCTTTGTCGAAGGCGGACAGGTCAAAGCGGGCGACGTTCTGATCCGTCTTGACCGCGCCGATTTTGAAAACCGCGTCCAAAGCGCCAAAGCTGATCTCGCGGCGCAAGACGTTGCGGTTCTTCAGGCCGAAGAAGACGTCGCCATTGCAAAACAAGAACTGGCGCAGTTCGACACGCGCTTCGCATCAGGCCCCGAAGCGTCTGCCAGCGCAGCCACTAGCGGCTTTCGCGCCCCAGACAGCCTCGCAACGGTGCCGAGCCTGAATGCAAATGAGAGCGCCACACCTGCGCTTTCCGAAGGAGAAAGCCGTCTGGCGACACGAGAACCGCAACTCCAATCCGCGCAGGCCGCACGCGATAGAGCCAAAGCCAGCTTGTCGGATGCCGAGCTTGCTTTATCGCGCACCATCGTTCGCGCCCCTTTTTCTGGGGTTATCCAATCTGAAAACGCGGCTGTTGGGACGGTTATCGCGGCAGGCCAAGCCTTAGGCGAGCTGATCGCCAATGATGTTTTTGAAGTCAGGGTCAGCCTGTCCGATCAAGACGCCGCCTTGATCCCAGGTCTGTTTCTGGCCGCAGATGCCCCCATTCCGGCTAAGCTGCGCACCGATTATGCCGGGGCGCAGGTGGAATGGGACGCGAAAATTGTTCGGATTGCATCAACACGCGATTCCCAAACCCGGCGACTGGATATTTTCTTACAGGTCGAAAACCCCCTCTCATCCGGGCGGTTCGCTGGCGCTAATAATCAAACGCCCGCCCCGCCGCTTTTGATCGGCACATTGGTCGAAGCCATCATTACGGGCCAGCCCCAAGGCGACTATGCGTTGGTCAATGCCGATTATCTTCGTCAGGATAATCAGCTGTGGCTGGTGGAGGACCAAAAGCTGCGGATCGTAGACACACAGCTCATTACGCGCTCAGACGATTTTGCCGTCGTACAATTTGATGCGCTATCAGCACGTCAGACGCTCGTCACCAGCGATCTTCCTGCCCCCGTAGACGGCATGGCCGTTCGCGTCAGCGAGGCCCGTTAGAGATGGCCAACCCTAGCCAACAAAAGAATAAAGTTCCCGAACCTGGCTCTGGCATTTGGCCGAAAGGTCCCGTGTCGTTCATGGCGCAGAACGGTGTTGCCGCGAATATCTTGATGCTGGCCATCCTTTTTGCGGGGCTGTTTGCCTACCGGACGATCCCTCAGGAAGTGTTTGCGGAAACCAGCCTCGACGCTGTGTCTGTCAGCGTTGTTTATCCCGGCGCGACACCCTCAGAAATCGAACAATCCGTCGTTCAGAAGATCGAAGAGGCCGTCGCATCCGTCGAAGGCGTCGCGGAGATCACCGCGACGGCGACAGAGGGTCTTGGCTCCGTCACCGTGGAAATGAATGATGGCGTATCCATGTCGCGCGCGCTGGACGATATCAAAGCGGAAGTCGATCAAATCCAGACTTTCCCCGCCGATGCAGAAGAGCCCAATGTGCGCGAATTGACCACGCGCGCGTCCGTCCTACGCGTGGCTTTATTTGGGGACGCGCCAGAGCGCTCTTTAAAGGAACTCGCCTACCGACTTGAGGACGAACTGTCTGTTCTGCCGGATGTCAGCTTTGTCCAGACGAGCGTCGTGCGGGACTATGAGATCACTATCAATGTGCCCCAAGAGAAATTAGAGGCGCTGGGCTTAAGCCTCAGCGATGTCTCCCGCGCGGTTACCGCAGACAGCTTGGACCTTCCTGCTGGATCGATTGATACACGTAGAGAATCCGTCCGCATTCGAACGTTGGGGCAGAATTATGATCAATTTGATTTCGAGAACATCGTTCTTACCGCGCGCCCTGACGGAACGATTATCCGCCTTCGCGATATTGCGACGATCGATGATGGGTTCGAAGACTCTGATCTGATCGCCCGGTTTAACGGTCAACCTGTCGCTTTCATCGACGTGTTTCGAACCAGCGATGACCGCGTTCTGGATGTGGCCCAGGCTGTAAAGACCTATCTGGAAACGGATTTCAGACCGAGCCTGCCGGATCAGATCGATTTTGCGGTTTGGAACGATGAGTCGCTGCTGCTCGAAGACCGGTTAGGCCTGCTGATTGATAACGCGATCATCGGTTTGATCCTGGTTCTTATTGCCCTCACCCTCTTTCTCGATATTCGACTGGCCTTCTGGACAGCAGTGGGAATCGGCGTGGTCTTTATCGGCGCGATTGCCGTGCTCGATCTGTTCGGGTCGTCTATCAACATGTTCTCGCTCTTTGGCTTTATCTTAGCCCTTGGCCTCGTCGTTGATGACGCCGTTGTTGTCGGGGAAAATATTTATGCCGAACGCGAGGGCGGCCGCTCCGGCACGGGGGCCGCCATTTATGGCACGCGGCGGGTTGTCATTCCGGTCTGTTTTGCCGTTGCAACGACTGTTGCGGCCTTCTCGCCTCTTCTGGCTGTCGGCGGTGTCATCGGTGACGTTTTAGCCGATATTCCAGTCGTCGTTGTTGCTGTCCTGCTCTTGTCTGTTATCGAATGTCTTTACGTCCTGCCCAATCACCTGAGCCATCTGCCAGACCCTAGCGTTCCAACGAAAAATGTCGTGACGCGGCAATTTGAACGCATTCAACGTTGGGTCGATGCGCGCTTTAAAGCGTTCATCAACGGCCCCTTGGACCGTGTCCTTCGCTATACTGTCCGGCAGCCGCTGATCGTTCTGTCAGGCTTGCTCACGACCCTTATCTTTGTCTTTGCCATGCTACCCGCTGGCTGGATCAAATTCAGCTTCTTCCCGGAAATTGAAGGCGACAGCGTGATTGCGCAGCTCGAACTTCCAGACGGCGCCCCGATTGATCGCACGGAAGCCATTACGGCTCGCATCGAAGCCGCTGCCGAAGAAGCCCGCCGTATCGCCCAAGAGCGCAATGGCGGCGCTGACATTGTCAAAGCCAAATATTCCACAGTCGGTCTTCAGTCCGTCGATGGCGGGCCTGACGGACGGCAAGAGACTTTCCGCCAAAACTTAGCCGGGATCGAATATAGCTTAATCTCAAGCGATGATCGATCCGTGTCATCTGGTCAGTTCGAACAATTATGGCTAGACGCCCTTGGGCCAGTCCCAGAGGCAAAATCCCTGTCAATTTCGTCTTCACTTTTGTCTTTTGGCGCCCCTGTCGCTGTTGAAATGTCACACCCCAATGTTGAAACCTTGCGACAAGCCGCAGACGATCTGATGGCGGAACTCGGCCGGATTAGCGGGGTATATAGCCTCGAAAATGATCTGGATGGCGGTTTGCAGGAAATTGAGCTGACACTTAAACCGCTTGCCACAACGCTAGGTCTGACACAGCAAGCCTTAGCGCAAGAAGTTCGGGCTGCCTTCTTTGGGTCTGAGGCCGTGCGGGTCCAACGCGGACGCGAGGACGTGCGTGTCTATGTCCGCCTGCCAGACGCCGAGCGCAATTCCATCGCCGATGTTGAGCGCTTTAAAGTGCAATTACCCGGCGGCGGCCGTGTCCCAGTTTCCGATCTGGCCGACGTCTCCTTTGCCAAGGCCGCTACGACGATCAACCGCAAGGACAGCCGACGCGTTGTGACCATCACGGGCGAAGTAGACAGCGCCCAAGCCAGCTCTCAAGAGGTGGCGCGGCTGTTGCGCACGGAAACGCTCCCAGCCCTCGAAGCGCGCTATCCGCAGCTCTCCACTAAATTTGGCGGCGAACAAGAGGAACAGCAGGAGAGTTTCGGCAGCCTCGGCGCAGCCTTTGCGGCGGCCCTACTGGTGATTTACGCGCTGCTGGCCATTCCATTTAAGTCGTACACGCAGCCCCTAATCGTGATGGCGGCGATACCGTTTGGAATGATTGGGGCTTTCCTAGGTCACCTAATCGTCGGAATTCCGATCGGTATTTTGTCTATGTTCGGGATCATCGCTTTATCGGGCGTTATTGTGAATGGCTCGCTCGTCCTGATCGACTTCTATAATGGCTATGTTGAAGACGGCGAAGAGGAGCTTGAGGCCATCGTTCATGCGGCCAAAAGCCGGTTCCGGCCCATATTGCTCACGGCTATTACAACGTTCTTGGGTGTCGCCCCCATCACCTTTGAGACGAGCCTGCAGGCGCAGTTCTTGATCCCGATGTCAGCCAGCTTGGGATTTGGTGTTTTGTTCGGGACGATCCTTCTTCAGTTGCTCATCCCGGCGCTGGTCGCAATTGGGGTGAAAGGCAAAAGGCGCCTAATGGGCCGTAAGGATAATGAGCCTGAGCTGGCGCCTGCCGAATAGCGGTAATCCGTAGACCGTTTTCACAAGCCATCTATCAATGTCGATGACAGCCCGTCACTTCCAATCTAATAGACAGGGATGAGCTGCACTGACTCCTCGAAAGTTTCGTTACCGTCTCGTCTCGGAAGAGGACGTTTCTTAGCACTTCTGACAACGCTCTTCGCGCTGTTTTTGATAAGCTTCATTCCGACAGCACAGGCCCATCCGGAAGATGATTTCTGTGAAGGCGATATGCTGATCAATCAAGAGCTTTGCATGGCTTTGGCGCAACTGAACAGTAGCGAAGGCCCGCTCTTTTCGCCGCTTACGGATGAAGATGGCAATATCCTCTCTCCGGGGAGTGCTGCTCTCTACTTTGGCGAAATTGGTGTCAGGCATATTCTACCCGGCGGAACGGATCATATCCTCTTTGTCCTTGCCCTCTTTCTGGCCGCCAAGACGCTTAGAAGTTTGATCCTACAAATCTCGGTCTTCACGGTCGCCCATACCGCGACCTTGGGCCTAACCGCTGCCGGGGTCATCAACCCGCCAGCCTCTATCGTTGAACCGCTGATCGCTTTGTCGATTGCCGTTGTTGCGGTAGAAACCTTATTCAAGTTCGACAAACCGCGATGGCGGCTTTTGATTGTCTTTGGCTTTGGCTTGTTTCACGGCATGGGTTTTGCCGGCTTCATCAGCGAGATCGGTCTGCCGCCCGAACAATTTTGGCCGTCTCTCATCGGCTTTAACATTGGCGTTGAAATTGGTCAGCTCTCCGTCGTACTGGCTGCGGTCTTGCTAAGCATTCCGATCAAAAAAGAAGCCGCGACAACAGACGCGGCTTATAGAAAATTTATTGTCGTCCCCGGATCGCTGATTATTGCCGCGATCGGGTTTTGGTGGTTCTTATCGCGGAGCTTGGGGCTGTGATTACAGCCCCAAACTGTTGCGCTAAGCACTAACCGCCAACCACGTCATCCAGTCCGCGGATTTCCAACAGCGGTTCAATCTCTGGGTCTTTCCCACGGAAGAGGCGGTAAAGCTCATCCGCTTCGCGCAGACCCCCTGACTCATAGACCCATTTCTTTAGGCGAGCCGCCAGCTCGGGATCATAAATGTCGCCCGCTTCCTGGAACGCATAGAAGCCATCCGCGTCGAGGATTTCAGACCAGAGATAGGCGTAATATCCCGCGGAATATCCACCCGCAAAAATGTGGGAGAAATATTGCGAGCGATAGCGCGGCTCGATTTCAGGCAGCAGGCCGTAGCTTTCGAGAACCTCTTTCTCAAAGGCGCGTGCGTCTGTGATTTGCGCGGCCTCTTCGGGCGTTAAACCGTGCCAAGCTAAATCAAGCAGTGAGGCCGCAATAAATTCGGTCGTTTTGAACCCTTGATTAAACGTCGACGCGTTCTTCATTTTCTCAACGAGTTCGGCCGGGATCACTTCGCCCGTTTCGTAGTGTTTAGCATATTCCGCTAAGACCTGATCCTGACCAGCCCAATGCTCCAGAATTTGTGCCGGGAATTCGGTGTAATCCCGCGGACCATCCACACCTGAGAAATTCTCATACCGGATTTGCGTCATCAGACCGTGCAGACCGTGACCAAATTCGTGGAACAATGTCTCCACCTCGCCAAAGCGCATCAGTGTTGGCTCGCCCGCAGGCGGCGGTGTGAGGTTCATATTGTTCGTGATGATCGGGCGAATACGATTGCCGTTAATGTCGGACGTGTTGCGGTAGCTATTCATCCAAGCGCCGCCGCGCTTACTGTCGCGCGAATACATGTCCATCATGAACAGGCCAAGGTGATTACCGTCCGCATCTTTCACATCATAAGATTTGACGACCGGATTCCAGACCGGCGTTTCGACCTCTTCAAAGGTCACACCGAAAAGCTTCGTCGCCATATCAAACGCGCCTTGCGTGACGGCCCCCAGCTCAAAGTAAGGCGCCAGCGCCGCATCATCAAAAGCGAAGCGTTCTTGGCGGACACGCTCTGAATAGTGCCACCAATCATGACCTTCCGCCTTATACTCGCCGCCTTCCGCGTCGATCAGGGCTTGAATATCGGC
>CAWUKE010000099.1:0-8117 GCA_963922935.1 uncultured Alphaproteobacteria bacterium
AAATGCCCGATAACGGGATAGTTGCGCCAGATCGTATTTTTCGTTTGGGTCTTGTCGTAAATGTAGAGGATGACCGCCGCGATCGCGATCAAGCCCACCACAAATAAGAAGAGCGAGCCCAGAAGTTCCAGCCCGCGCATCGCAAATTCAGCAAAAACGTCCATAGGTGCGAGTATGCGCGCTTCTATCAAAAGCGGCAAGACGTGAAAGCGCCGCGTCGAGGCTTGCGTTTAGACGACCGCCCCCACGGCGTGCAGATCGTGGCCATGTTTGCGCAGCCAGCGCTTGGCCATATTCGTTTCCGGGAAAAGGCGTTCACAGACCGCCCAAAAGGCAGGGCTGTGATTGGGCTCAATCAGGTGCGCGCATTCATGGGCGACAACATATTCCAGAATGTCTGGCGGGGCACAGATGAGCCGCCAGCTGTAGCTGATATGGCCTTCGCCGCGTTTGGTAATGGACGAGCCCCAGCGGCTACTTTGATCACGCACACTGACTTTGGCGACGCGCTTGCCAAGCTCCGCCGCATAGTGATGGGTGGCGGCCTCAAGTTCTGCGCGCGCTTCGCGGATCAGCAAGCGGCGCACGCGCCCCGGAAAGCTCTCCGCATCCGGGCTTGGTACGAGGATTTGCTGTTTGGCGCGATTGATCGTGGCGCGCCCTTTCGGACCTGGACAGATCAATGTGTAAGGATCGCCTTGAAAGAGGATCGTACCGCCCGGTTCAAAGGGTTGGGGTGTGGGCAGATGTTCCAACTGAACATCGATCCAGTCCCGCTGCTCTTGGGCGAAAGCGACGGCTTTTTTAAACATCGATAAGCGCGGGACGATGACATGGACGCGCCGTTCGGCGGGTTTGACTTTCAGGGAAATACGCCGCGCGCGGTCTGATAGCACATAAAGCACGCGCGGATCGTCCGGGTCGGTCAACGGGAATTGCGTCTTGTCAGGACCCGCCCCACCGCTACTAACGGACGGGAGAGACGAAAAACGCGACAGGATTCCTGCCATGAATACTTCATCCTTGTTTGCGGCCCGGTCTGCAGCCCGGCACCGCATGCTTTTGCTGGGAACATGCGCCAGCCTTATTATCTTGGGGGCGTGTTCAGGCGGAGACAAGCCACCCGTGCCAGAAATTTCAGTCGAGGCCGCCTCGCTGAACCTGTCCGGTGCAGATGCCAAAGCGCTGGAACGCCACTTTCAGATCACAACACGGCGCGGCAGTGAGGCCGACACGCTTTCCGTATTGGAGAGTTTCGACCTTTCAGACGTCAAGGAGGGCCGGATGATTGAGGGCTCTACGGTCACCTACACAGATTGGCGCGCCCAAGACGGCGACAGCGAAATCACCGCTGAAACCGTCACCCTGCGCGGCGTTTACGAAACCGAAGACGGCCCCAGCTTCGACGCGATTGAAATGTCGGATATCCGCCTGATCGAATATCTGGATTATCACGAAAATGCGGACAGCAATGCCGACCGGGATATCATCACAGAAGGCACGATTGAGACCTTGGTTTTGGTCGGTCCATCCCCAGAACTGGCCGCCAATATTGTCGCGGCTTTGCAAGGTGAGGACACGGTCGACACGCCTGATCCGATGACCGCCTTGGACACAAACCTCGATTTTCGCGGTCTGCGGCTGGAAGGTTTAAAGGCGACGGTCAGCGAAGACGGCCCGTCCGGCACGATTTCTCTGGGGCAGCTTGTCTTTGGCCAAGACGCAGAGGACGAAACCCTCGATATGATCATCGATACGGTTGCTTTTGATACGACGCCCTCTGATGACGCGCCACAAAGTATCAAACTTCGCATGGACGGCCTGACAGCCTTAGGCGTTCGCGTGGATAGCTCATCCGGCATTGGCACGGGCGGGGCTTTGGGGGCGCTAAGTTTCCTCTCGCCGGGGGCTGAGCCACCTTACCGCGAGGTCGATTTTGGTAAAATGACCTTGGAAATGGCCGCTTTTGATCTGGATGTTGAAGGCTTTGAAGCCAAGAGCGAGACAGATGGCGACCGCCTCACCCTGCAATCTGTCTTCTCGCCGATGGAACTGCGGATCAAAGACGCGACGGGCACGCCGCTGGCTCCCTTTATGGACGTTATGCGCAATAATGGTTTGGCCGAGATCACGATGAAAGGGTCTCAAACCAGCGTGTTTGATCGGAAAGCCGATCGGGTCTCCGTCACAGACTCAAAATTTGAGATTGATGGCGGGCTGCGCATGGATTGCAATTATGCGCTGGACGGATTGCAAGCCGCGGCAGACGCCCTTGAAGCCAGCGGGGTCACACCGCCAACCAACACAAATTTTGAAACAGAGGCCGACATTGACGCGTTTCTGACGCAGATGAGCGCCTATCAGGCCGCGGTTTCAGAGGCGAACGGCAATATTGAAATTGCGGGCCTGGATTGTTCCCTTCAAGATGTGCCTGACAATAGCCTGGTCACCAGAACTTATGCCGTCGCGTCAGAGGTCACGGGCCGTCCGGTGGCTGTGCTGAAAGGCAGCGCCAAAACGATGATCGCTTTGTCATCCCTGACGGCGCAGTCGAACTTTCAGCGGGACCTGATGGACACGCTCGGCTCTGGCTTGATCGAGTTTCTGGATGAGCCGGGGCAAACCATGCGGATTTTGATCGAGCCCGAAACACCTGTCGCGATCACGACGCTTACCGGACCAGACGCTTCCCTAGAGCCGCTGGGCCTCTCTGTTGATGTTCAGAAATAGCCTATGATCAGACAGGTCGTCGGACAACAGCTGGATCACGATCCTAACTTTCGCTGGCGCGGGGAAGCCGTCACGCGGATTGAAAACCTGTCTGATATTGCTTTTGCGCTCGCGCTGGGGATGATCATCTCCGGCGCGGATGTGCCGAGCACCTTTTCTGAGCTAAAACGTTTCTTGTTCTTCTTAATCCCGACGGCGGCGGCCTTTGGGGTGATGCTACAGATCTGGACGATCCATTTCACCTTTTTCCGGCGCTACGGCGTGGCGGATAAGACGATCATTACACTAAATTCGATTTTGATCTTTGTCGTGCTTTATCTGGCCTACCCGCTGCGCTTTACGTTTGAGTCGCTTTATGCGTGGATCATCGGGCAATTGACGGGCAATTATACGCTCGCAATCGAGCTGGGCATGGTCGATAATAATGCGGCACTGACCATTGCCTTCTATGTGGTCGCTTATGGCGTTTGCCTCGGTCTGCTCGCGCTGAAATATAGTCATGTTATTCGCCGCCGCGACATTCTTGATCTTAACGCCCATGAGCTCGTGACGACGCGGATTACGCGCGGCTATCTTGCGGCAGGCGCGATCATCTCTCTTATGATTGTCCCGTTGGCGCTTTACACGCCCCTAGGTCCCATGTCGGCCTTTCTTCTCTTCGCGATGGTGCCGGTCCGGCATATGCTGACGCGCTATTATCAGCGTGGTTTAAAGTCAGACGCGCCTGAAACGGCTGCATAAAGCTTTAGAAACGCACACCTAAACATCACACCTGTGCGGGAATGTCGCTTGAATCCTCGCGCGCGTAGCCGCATATGGCTGCCAACGAAAAACAAACATCCACGGAGACCCCATGAAAGTCCTCGTCCCTGTCAAGCGCGTGCTTGACTATAACGTCAAGGCGCGGGTGAAACCCGACCAGTCCGGCGTCGATCTATCCAACGTCAAAATGAGCATGAACCCCTTTGACGAAATCGCCGTCGAAGAAGCCGTGCGCTTGCAAGAAGCCGGCACAGCGACAGAGACTATCGCGGTTTCCATTGGCCCCGCAAAAGCGCAAGAAACCATCCGCACCGCCCTCGCTATGGGTATGGACCGCGGCGTTCACGTCACAACCGACGAAGACCTAGAGCCGATTGCGGTTGCCAAGATCCTGAAATCTGTCGCGGAAGCCGAAGGCGCGGAACTGATCATCATGGGTAAGCAAGCCATCGACAATGATTATGGCGCGACAGGCGGTATGTTATCCGCGCTGCTCGGTTGGCCCATCGCCCAATATGCCAACACAGTATCGCCGGGCGAAGGCACGGTCGAAGTCAAGCGCGAAATTGATGGTGGTCTGCAGACCGTGAAGCTGAACCTGCCGGCTGTCGTGACAACCGACTTGCGCCTCAACGAGCCGCGTTATGCGTCTTTGCCGAACATTATGAAAGCTAAGCGTAAGCCAATCGAAACGAAAACGCCGGGCGACTATGACGTCGATACGGCGCCGCGCCTGACCGTCGTCAAAGTGACAGAACCCAAAGCCCGCGAAGCCGGGATCAAAGTCGAAGATGTGGCAACACTCGTCGACAAGCTGAAAAACGAAGCGGGAGTAATCTAATGGCCACACTCGTCGTTGCTGAACATAATAATGCGTCCCTCGCGGATGCGACGTCTAAAACCGTCTCTGCCGCGCAAGCGCTCGGCGGTGATGTCGATATCCTTGTCGCCGGTAAAGGCGCCTCTGCCGCTGCAACCGCCGCTGGTGCGATCGGTGGCGTGCGCAGCGTCATCCATATCGAGCATGACGCGCTGGAAAAGCAGATGCCAGAAGCCATGGCGGCGACTGTCGTCGCGCTGATGGATAGCTATGACACCGTCATGGCCGCGGATACGACCACGCATAAGGCCTATATGCCCCGCGTTGCCGCCCATCTGGATACCCAGCAAATCAGCTCTATCACGGGCATTGAAGACGGCGCGTTTGAGCGTCCGATTTATGCCGGTAATGCGCTGGCCTATGTGAAGTCTAATGATCCGAAAAAGGTCGTCACAGTTCGCACGACGGCCTTCCCCCTGGCCGCCGAAGGCGGTTCCGCTGCTGTGTCCACACAAGACGCGAACATTGGTGACACAGGCTCCGAATTCGTATCCGAAGAGCTGACCAAGTCTGATCGTCCTGAACTGACGGGCGCAAAGATCGTTATTTCTGGCGGACGCGGTCTCGGCTCAGGCGAGAACTTCTCCCTGATCGAAGGGGTCGCGGATAAGCTCGGCGCAGCTGTCGGCGCATCGCGCGCGGCTGTGGACGCGGGCTACGTCCCGAACGATTACCAGGTTGGCCAGACAGGCAAGGCTGTCGCGCCAGAGCTTTACATCGCCGTGGGTATTTCCGGCGCGATTCAGCACTTGGCGGGCATGAAAGACAGCAAAGTCATCGCCGCCATCAATAAGGACGAAGAAGCGCCGATCTTCTCCGTCGCGGATTACGGCCTGGTCGCAGACTTGTTCAAAGCGCTCCCCGAATTGGAAGCCGAACTGGCTAAAGTCGGCTACTAATTTCAACCGACATCGCAAAAAAGAAAGCCCGCCTAAATGGCGGGCTTTCTTGTATTTGGCTTTCAGACGGGATTAGCGGCGCTTTTGACGGGCTTTCCGCGCGGCATATTTTGCATCTCGGCGCGCTTTGGCGGCGCGTTCCAAATCGACTTTGGCTTTCTTACGCGCTTCTTCAGCGAGTTTCTTCTTACGCTCGCGCTCGGCTTTTTCTTCTTTTTCACGTTCAATACGCGCGGCTTTTTCTGCCGCGCGTTGCTTTTCGCGTTCTTCCCGGGCGGCGTTACGCTCGGCACGCTCTTTCAAAAGGCGCGCTTTTTCTTCGGGATCGAGTTGCTTCTCTTTCGCGCGCTTCAGCATCGCCAGCTTGGCTTCTTTTTGCGCTTGGAGGCGGTCGTTAAAGGTTTGACCGGGAATACTCATAAATATCGATGTCTTTCATGGATTGGGGCGCGACACTCAAAATCGCGGCGCTTGCGCGGCCTATATGCGGGCGCGGGGGCGATAATCAAGGTGTGATGGCCGTTAAGGCACCGAACCCATCAAGAAATTTCAGCAACACAGTCAATTTCGACGGCCACATCCAGCGGCAAGGACGGCGCCGACACGGCAAAACGGGCGTGGCGGCCCGCCTCGCCAAAGGCGGCCACCATCAAATCTGACGCCCCATTGATGATTTGCGGGATAGCCGGACCCGTCGCGTCGGGTGTTGCCTGCACAAAGCCGCCGAGCTTTACGATGCGTTTGACGCGACTGAGATCGCCGTCACACGCGGCCTTTAGCGTGGCAATAATATTGAGCGCGGAGAGCTGCGCGGCGCGCTGGCCCTGCTCCACCGTCAGGTCTTCACCCAAGCGCCCCTTAACAACCTCATCGCCCACCTTGCTGATCTGCCCCGAGACAAACACGGTTTTCCCGCTGATCACATAAGGCACATAATTTGCCACAGGCGCGGCCGGCGTGGGCAAAGTGAAGCCCAAGGTCGCGAGCTTTTCTTCGATCGTCATGAGCAGGCTCTTTCTAAGGCGTGGCGATTAAATAGCGCTACTAAACCACCCTTCCCTTCTTGCGAAGCGCTCTTATGTAAAGCGCATGATAAATGACGCCTTTCCCCTTCCGACGCGACAGGATGCTGTCCTTGATTTTTTGTCTCATCGTCGATCCAACTTATCGAAAGCCATGGAGAGCCCAGGGCCGAGCGATGAGGAACTCAAGACTATCCTGACAATTGGGACGCGCGTCCCCGATCACCGCAAGCTGACGCCCTGGCGGATCACGGTCTGGCAGGGTGAGGCGCGCGAGAAAATTGGTGAAACGCTGCGCGCCATCTACGCCTCTGACAATCCTGATCATCCAGAAGAGCGCCAAGTCTTTGAAGCGGCCCGTTTCTTACGCGCCCCGACGGTTTTGGGGGTCTATAGCGCACCGAAAGACTGCCCTCGCGGCACCCCAAAATGGGAACAACAACTCTCCGCCGGGGCGGTGTGTTTCAACCTCTGCTTAGCCGCCCAAGCGAGTGGATTTGGCGCGCAGTGGCTGACCGAATGGTACGCTTATGATGATCGGGCGAGAGCCGCTCTTGGCTTAAGAGACGGGGAGCAAGTGGCAGGCTTCATCTATATCGGGACGCCAACACACCCGTCCTCCCCACGCGCCCGACCCAGTCTCGACGAGGTTGTAGATTACATAAAATAACATCGCAGCTTATGTGTATTTCATGTGTAAAATTAGCCCCTTAGTGGGCTCTGGGACCGTGACACAGGATAACGCTGACGCTAACGGGCCCTGTGGCCGCCTTTGGCGCCGCAAGCTCCTGGTCTCCAACTGCGCCCCGTGAGACCGGGAGCCCTTCCCCTAAAATCTGACGAATTGCCGCCATCTCGCGCCTCGCCAATGACGTAAGCAGATCATGCGTCTCTTAGCGGCTATGTCCTTGTTTTTAATGTCCTGTAACGCCGTTGCGACGGATCAGGAAACGCCCTCGAACGCTTTGGCTTCCCAGACTGATACGATGATAAAGGCGCCCACTATGATGATGACGTTCAATTCGGCCGAAGCCGTCGCGCCTTGGCGGGCGGTCAATGACGGGGTGATGGGCGGGTTATCCTCTGGCGGCCCGGACTTTGACGCGCAAGCCGGCGATGCGGGCGCGCTTATCTTTGCAGGCACGATCAATACGAATGGCGGCGGCTTTTCGTCGATCCGTCACCCGATGACGCCGGGGGCGTTGGCTGGGGCAGACGGCATGCGCTTGCACGTCAAAAGCGATGGCCGTGCCTATCGCCTCACCTTTCGGACAAGCCAACGCTGGCGCGGGCGCAGCGTCTCTTGGCAGATACCCATCCCGCGCACGGAGCCCGGCACATGGGCAGAGGTGATCGCCCTGTTTGATCAGGCTGAGGCCAGCATCTTTGGCCGCCGCGTTAATGCCGGGACCTTCAATCCGACCGATGTGCGCGAAATGGGGATTATCCTCGCCGACGGGCAAGACGGCCCGTTCCGGTTGGAAGTCGCGGGGGTGGAGACTACGCTGTAGCCGCTTAGGACGCATCCTTAAAATTTACTCTTGAAAGTTGCCCCCCCCTTTTTGCTAGCGAAGTGGAAAGGGGGGTTTTATGCAGCACAGATTACTCATGAGCGGCGTACTCATTATAGGCAGCGCCACTTTCCTACCCAATTTATTTTCGTCCGACACGGGCAAAGCCTTTGCGGATTTTGATTGTGAGGTTCCCGCTCCCAACTGTCAGACCACAGACCTCCTACAACCTGACCCCGATCCGGGTTTACAAGATCCAGGCGTGCAAGACCTTGGGGGCGGCAATTTCTACCCGGACAATAATCAAGGTCCA
>CAWUKE010000100.1:0-7915 GCA_963922935.1 uncultured Alphaproteobacteria bacterium
TTGACGACCGCATTGGCGCCTTTGGCTTTGGCGTCTTCGACCATGCGGCGCATGGCGTCGCGGCGGGCTTCGTCGAGGAGCTCGGTGTAGCCACGCAGTTCGCCGCCGACGAGGTTCTTCAGGCTCGCCGCAATATCGCGCCCGACATGTTTAGCCCGCACGACATTGCCTTGGACCAATCCGACATGACGCACGATGGTACGGCCCGGCACAGTGTCCGTATTGGTTAGAATAATATCATCCATATGCGTCTCTCTCCCTCGTTCAGCTCTGCTGCCATGAAAAAATGAGCCCTGCAACGCCCAAACAACGCCCAAACGAAGGGCGGTAAGGCTACGCTCTTGGCTTGCGCGCGGCGGATCGCTGCGACATAGCGCGGGCATGTCAAACGCTGCCCCACTTCGTGTTGCTTTTCAGATGGACCCGATGGAAGGGGTCGATATTGGCGCGGATACGACGTTCGCGCTGGCTCTCGAGGCCCAATCGCGCGGCGCGCAGCTGTTCGAATATGGGCCGCAACATTTGGCTTATGATGAAGGGCGAATTCTCGCCAATGCGCGACCGATGGTCGTCCGCAATGAGCGCGGCAATCATGTGAGCTTTGAAGAGAGGCGCGTCATTGATCTGGCGGCTGATATTGATGTGGTCTGGATGCGTCAGGACCCGCCCTTTGACATGGCCTATATCACGGCGACGCATTTGTTGGAGCGTCTGCGCGGGCAGACCTTGGTTGTGAATGATCCGCGCTGGGTGCGGGAATTGCCGGAAAAGATCGTCCCGCTGGACTATGCGCATCTGATGCCGCCGACCATGATTGCGCGGGATCTGGCGCAGATTGATGCCTTCCGGGCGCGCCACGGCGATATCATTCTCAAACCACTTTACGGTAATGGCGGGGCGGGTATTTTCAAAGTTGGCAAGGACGATGGCAATTATTCCAGCCTGACGGAAATGTTCTTCGCCATTTCACGCGAACCCATCATTGCGCAGGCGTTTCTGCCTGAAGTGAGCGCTGGCGATAAGCGGATCCTGATTATTGACGGGGAACTCGCGGGCGGCTTTAACCGCGTGCCGCAAAAAGGCGAGACCCGGTCCAACATGCATGTGGGCGGCAGCGCGCAGCCTGTCGACCTTACCGACACAGATCGCGCAATCGCGGCAGAACTGGGTCCGATGCTCAAAGAGCGGGGTCAGGTCTTGGTTGGGATCGATGTGATCGGCACAAAGCTGACAGAGATCAATCTGACGAGCCCCACAGGTGTTCACGAATTAAAGCGCTTCACAGGTGTTGATGCCACGGCCATGTGTTGGAACGCGATAGAAAAGCGTCTCGCCTAGTTAGATCACTAAGACGTCCGGCACCTCAAGCCCACGCCGGGCGCAGGCGGCCAAGACTGTATTGCGCAATAAGCAGGCAATCGTCATCGGCCCAACCCCGCCGGGCACGGGCGTGATCGCCCCCGCCACGGCCTCCGCTTCACCAAAGTCGACATCCCCGACGAGCGCGCCGTCTACGCGGTTAATACCGACATCAATCACGCAAGCGCCTGCCTTGATCCAATCGGCTTTGACCATATTGGGCCGCCCAACAGCCGGGACGAGGATGTCCGCACTGCGGCAAAGCACAGAAAGATTATCCGTCCGCGAGTGCGCGACTGTCACCGTGCAGTTCTGTTCCAAAAAGAGCAGCGCGGCCGGTTTGCCTACCAGAATTGAGCGCCCGATAATGACGCAATGCTTGCCGCAGAGATCGCCGAGGGTTTCCTTCGCCAAAATCACACAGCCCGTTGGCGTGCAGGGGCGTAGTCCGGCTTGTCCCAGCAGAAGACGCCCGGCACTTTCCGCGGTCAGCCCGTCCACATCCTTATCGGGATCAATCTCCGCAATCACAGCATCACTATCAATGTGACCCGGCAAAGGGAGTTGCACGAGGATACCGTCCACATCTGGATCAGCGTTCAGCGCGCGAACCGTGGCGATGACATCCTCTTCTGATGTGTCGGCGGGTAGGCGGCGTTCCACACTGTTCATGCCAGCCTTTTTCGTAAACCGGATTTTGCTGCCGACATAGACTTGGCTAGCGGGATCATCGCCGACCAGAACCACGGCGAGCGTCGGCGCGATGGGGAGGCTGTCGACCGCTTGACCGACTTTTTTACGCAGTCTCGCCGCGATCTTTTTCCCATCAATACGATTCGAAGCGGCGTCTGTCATAGCGCCCTCTATCGCTCTTGGATGAGGCTGAAAAGAGACGGAGGCGCAAACAATCCAAAAGATTTCGGCGCTTCTGAAATTATCATCCGTTCATACGCGCAAAGACAGATTGCAGCTCTGTCGTAATAATTGCACAGAAGCGTCATAACGACCATGCATGGGGGCAAGACGTTTGGCACTGACTCGGGGCCAAGTCTTTGCTCAAGCGCTAAGGAGACCATTGAAACGCTATGCTCGCTAAGGCCGCATCAACATTGCGATTGGATTGGGTCCGTCGATTGATCCTGCTCGCGCTTGTGGCGCTTTCAGCTTGGCTGCTTGTTCGCTTAGTCTTGGCACTGATGGCCCCGACGAGTGTTTGGTCGCCCGTCGATCTCCCGACTCAAAGCGCGCAATCTGCCTCCGCGTCTGTTGCGACGACTTATGATTTTTCGACCAATCCTTTTGCGGCAGGCGACGCGCCGGATGTACCGGATGCGGCCGCCCCTTTGCCGGAAAGCGACGTTCCAGAAACAACGTTAAACTTAGAGATCACGGCGATCCGCGCCGTTGTCGGTGATCCCGAAGGGGGCTCCGCGCAGATCAAAACACCAGATGGCAGCGAGACGCGCTTTTATGTGCGCGACATGATACAGCCGAATGTCGAATTGCGTGGCGTGTTACCCGATCATATCCTACTGATCGTCAATGGGCAGAACCAGCGGTTGAGCCTGGAAGAGGCGAGAGCTGATTTGAATCCCCGGTCGGGCTCTGCGGGCTCTACAGGGTCAGGGCCGAGACAATTATCGACGATCCAAGGGATTAGCTGGGAGAGTTTGCGGCGCAATGTTGATATGCGCCTGATCGCTGACCCTGATCCGGCAAAACGCGGTCTCCGGGTTTCGGCTAAATCGCCTGCGGTCAAACTCGCGGATTATGGTCTTGAAGACGGCGATATTATTCAAACGATTGCGGGCATTTCGACGACGCAAGGCCTTACGGCGCTAAGAGATATTCCGCGGCGCATAACGCCGGGCCGCCCTTTCCAAGTTACGCTCACTCGCGATGGTCAACCTTTGGCCGTCACCATAGGTGGACCTTCATGACGTTCCTCAAAAATATCTTGCTCGGCAGCGCTCTCGCGTTTGGCTCGCTCGCCCCCACGACTGCGCTCGCTCAATCCTCCCAAGGCTCGCATATTATCAGTCTCCAAGATGCCGATATTCGCGAATTCATCGATGACGTGGCCGTCGTGACGGGGCGAGGCTTTTTGATTGATCCACGGATTAATGGACGCGTCACGATCAGTTCTGAGCAGGCCTTATCCGCCAGCGAAGTCTTCTCGGTCTTCAAAGAAGTGCTGCGCGTGCATGGCTATACGGCGATCCGCACACCGTCAGGGGAGTATCGGATCACGCTACTTCAAGGCTCCGCGCAAGATGCGCCTCTAGCCAGCGGAAACGGGATTGGCGGGCAGATGAATACAGCGATCCTGACGATGCAAAATGCCGACGCCGCCAATGCCGCGCGTCTGATCAAGCCTGTCATGCATAGCCAGGGCCAAGTTACGGCTAACCCGCAAGGCAGCGTTTTGGTTGTCACAGACTTTCCCGAAAATATCCGCAAAGCCCGCGCTATCGTCAAAGCAATGGAAAGCGACGGAATGCAACGCGAAACGATCCAGCTGCGACAGCTCTCGGTCGGCGATGCAGAAGCCGCCCTTTCCGCTATTGGTGGACAGAACCCTACATTTCGCATGGCGACAATCCCGGCGACCAACACGCTGATCCTGGAAGCCATGCCGGAGGAGCTGGAAGAGTTACGCGCCCTCATTAGCTCGATCGACGTGCGAGGCGCAGCGCCGCGTGGGGCGATTACGGTTATTCCGCTGCGTCACGCGAATGGCGCGGACCTGATTGAATTGATGATCGGCCTGCTGCCGACATTTGCGGAAGAAGGGCAGGTCGCGCCAACTGTCGCGCATGAGCCGGGCTCGAACACGCTCGTGATTAGCGCGACGGCCGAAGTTCAAGCTGAACTCGCAAGTCTGGTCCGGCAGCTCGATGTGCGTCGCCCGCAAGTCTTGGTCGAAGCGTTGATTGTGGAAATCAGCGACAGCGCCGCCAAAGAATTAGGGGTCCAATTTGCGATTGGTAGCACGGATGGTGGGACAGTTCCCTTACTGACAACGAATTTCTCGCGCTCTGCGCCTAACTTATTAGCGCTCGCGGGCGCGTTAGGCGGGACGGGCTTGGGCCTGTCTGAATCGACAACGACGGCGTTGGAGACGGCAGCGGTGGAATCGATCACGGGCCTGTCGGGCGGCAGTTTTGGTGTCGGCGGCATAAGCGGCACAACGCTCTTCTCCGCTGTACTCAATGCCGTTGAGACGGACGATGACAGTAATGTTCTCTCAATTCCGTCTGTCACCACACTCGATAATGAAACGGCGACCTTCCTTGTCGGGCAGGATATTCCGATCACGACAGGCGAAACGGTTGGCCAGGACTTTTCTAACGTCTTCCGCACCACCCAACGTGAAGAGGTCGGGATCAAGCTCGAAGTTCTGCCGCAAATTAGCGAAGGCGATGTCGTTCGTCTGGCCATTCGTCAGGAAGTCAGCTCCATCGCCGGGGTTCTCACGGCGCAACAAGGCGATTTCATCACCAATAAGCGCGAGATTGAAACCACAGTACTGGCCAATGACGGTGAGGTCATCGTGCTGGGCGGATTGCTGCAAGATGATGAGCAGATCGATGTTGAAAAATTACCCGTGCTTGGCGATTTGCCGGGTATTGGACGGGCTTTTCGTTCTGAAGGCAAAAGCCGCGCCCGGACGAATCTGATGGTTTTTCTGCGCCCGACGATTATCCGCGACGAAGATGATGCGCGGTCTATTACCCGCTCGCGGCTGGACCGCATTCGCGCCGAAGACATCGCGCAAAGTGGACGCGAGACAAGCAAAATCGATCAGCTCGGCATTGATCCGCTGCAGTAAACCATGCGTCGTTGGCTCATCATTTTGGCTGTCTTAGCAGGCCTTTTTAGCGCGGTGCGTCATTTGCCCCTGGCTTGGGTGGCGGGCGCCTTACCAGCCAATGTTGGGACTGCGACAGGCACGATTTGGAACGGTCAACTGTTGCAAGTTCCGCTCTTAGGACGCTTGTCGGTCAAAACAGGTTTGGGGCATGTCGATGTAATAACGCCCGGTGGGGCGACGACCCTCGCGGCGCGCCTCGCACCGGGGCGGGTTGAAAACCTCGCTTTGTCTTTGCCGCTGGCGCTTTTACCGATCCAAGATCAGCGCTTGCAGGGCGTGGCCGGGCGCGTGTCCTTACGCTTAGATGAGGCCCGTTATTCAGGCCAGCAATGTGAAAGCGCGATGGGCACTGCCGCGACAAATGTCCTGGCGGTCAATGCAGCGACCCTCGGCTGGACGGGACCGGATCTTTCAGGGCCGGTAGATTGCGTTGAGGGTCAGGTCCGTGTGCGCCTGTCGGGTGCGGATAATATGGCCAGTGTTGAAGCCACCGTCTTAATTGGCGGCGATGGCGTTTATCAAAGCGATATCACCGCAACCGTGTCTGACCCTAATGCAGAGGCTGTCTTGGGCTTGTTCGGCTTTTCAGCGGTGGGCGCGAATGAATATCGCTTGTCCGAACAGGGCCGTTGGCGATAGCGTTTGATTATGCGGTGGTGTTTTCTTCTTCCCTTGGCTTTCAGTGTCACGGCCTGCGCGACGGCGCCGGAAACCATAGCGCAAAACGAAGAGGCTGAAGCGTCCGCACAAACAACGGCAAACCTTTTGGGGGTCGGACGTCTGGCCCCGCAGACACTGCGTCCGGGCGAATGCGGCTTGTTTGGTTATGATCCCGAGGCGCGCTTTGTCTTTTTCGCGACCCCGCGTCGCGGGGCCTATGTTGCGGATGGGGAGCAGAGGCTGTTGGAGCCCAGTGGAGAGTTTCCGAACCTGGACTATGAAACGATCGATGTGGCGCTTGGACGGGCTGAAAGCCTTGTCGACGGCCAGCGCTACCCCGAAGCTCGCTTGCAAGAAACGCTCGCCGACGGGTTTATGCGCGTCCTGCCCTTGCGCGTCATAGAGACCTGCACAAGCCCGGGCGACGGAACGTTATAAAAGCTGTTGGCCGAGCCAGACGACCCCAATCGCAAAGGCCAAATAAGGTCCAAACGCGATCCGAAGCTGTGCCTCTGCGCGTTGTGGCCAAATTCTTATCAACGCTGTTAGGCTAGCAATCAAAACAATAAAGGGCAGAGCCATCACGCCGCACCACGCCCCGCCGACAGCGAGGAGCTTCGCATCGCCCCGTCCCAGACCGTCACGTTTTCGGATCAGGCGGTAAAGCGTTTCCACCGCCCAGAAGACGCCATAGCCTAGCGCCGCGCCTAAAAGATGCGGGTAAAAATCGAGCTGCGTCCCAAAGGCCCAAACGAGTCCCATCGCTAGCAATGGGTAAGTGACA
Organism: uncultured Alphaproteobacteria bacterium; assembly: GCA_963922935.1. Taxonomy (GTDB): domain Bacteria; phylum Pseudomonadota; class Alphaproteobacteria; order Caulobacterales; family Maricaulaceae; genus Litorimonas. The sequence continues at coordinate 6,678 of CAWUKE010000100.1, forward strand.
AGGTTCGGAAGGCGCTGCGTGCGCGCATCGATCCAGGCAAGGCCAAAAAGCGCGATGAGCAAAACAGCGCCGGCGAACAATGTGGGGACAAGGGAGCTCACAAAGGTCGCTTTACCCTATTCGAGCGTGGACGAAAGCCGGGAAAGGCCATAAGGCGCAGGGGCTTCAACCCGGCGGTGAGACCTGCCCGACCAAAAGGAGATGGACATGTCGAGTGCCCCCGATCTCCGCGACGTTGATGATCTTTTAGAGCCTGTCGAAAACCCGCTGCTGAGCGCGTTAGAGCTGGAAAGCGATATCGATTTGCGGGCGGAAGTCGATGCGCTTCACCCGGCGGATTTCTCTGACTTTTTTGAAGCGCTCTCAGATGCGCAGCGTGAAGAGCTAATCGACCGCGCGCCGGAGACGATCACGGGCGAGCGCCTTGTCGAACTGGAAGACGAAGTCGTTGAAGACGTTCTGCCGCTGCTGGAACCCGACGTCATTGCCGATGCGCTGACCGAACTGGACAGCGATGACGTTACCCAAATCGTGGAAGAGCTGGACCCAGCGCGCCGCGAAGACGTGTTGGAGGCTATGCCGCCCGAAGACCGCCGGGAGGTCGAGCAAAGCCTCGCCTTTGATGAGGAGACCATTGGTCGCCTCATGCAGCGCGAGTTTGTCTCTGCGCCGGAATTTTGGACGGTCGGCAATACGATCGACCATATGCGCGCCACGGGCGAAGACCTGCCCGAGCAATTCTTCAATATCTATGTCGTTGATCCGGGCCTCCGCCCGATTGGGTATGTGCCGGTCTCTAAGCTGATGCGCGCGCCGCGGGATCAGACCCTCGCAAGCCTGATGGCCGATAAGCTGGTCACAGTCGAACAGCGCTTGGACCAGGAAGAGGCGGCTTATCTCTTTGAAAAATATCACCTAATCAGTGCGCCGGTGGTCGATGAGCAGGGCCGGATCGTCGGGATGATGACGGTCGACGATATTATCGACATTATTCAGGACGAGAACAAAGAAGACATCCTCGCGCTGGCGGGTGTGTCAGAGGCGGGCTTTACCGATACCGCCTTTGAAACGGTCCGGTCCCGCGCGCCTTGGCTCTTGATCAATCTCTTTACCGCGATCCTCGCCTCTATTGTTATTGCGCGCTTTGATTATGCGATTGAACAGATTGTGGCGCTGGCGGTCCTGATGCCGATTGTCGCCAGCATGGGCGGCAATGCGGGGACCCAAGCCCTGACGGT
>CAWUKE010000101.1:0-7892 GCA_963922935.1 uncultured Alphaproteobacteria bacterium
ACCGCGGACCCCCTGATTACAAATCAGGTGCTCTACCAGCTGAGCTATAGGGGCAGATCAGTGGTGTGGGCGCACATAGTCGGACTAAACGCCTAGTGCAAGCCATACTGTGCAGATGAAAGCCCCCTGTTTAGTGGCAGAGAGGCGTTTGGTCTTGTGTTGGGGTTTGTGTGGGCTTACCGGGCGCATCGTGAGCGACAATCACCCACAAACACCCGATCCGGATCAGATGCATTTGTCCGATGTGGTGCACTTTATTGCGCGACCTCACCCGATTGCGCGTCGCGCGCCCGTTGACGCGATTGGACTAGCGCATTTGCTTTCGCTTTTTGGGGTGACCATTATTGGCGTCATCGTCCTCATGCGTCTTATCTGGCCCATTATCCTGTCTGGAACAGGCGGCGAAATGCCGACGAATGCGAATGATAGTCTGCTAGAGGCCAATCCTGCGCGACTGGTTTTAATCGGGATCGTGATTGCGCCTTTGATTGAAGAGCTTCTTTTCCGGAGTTGGCTAGGCGGACGCGTGGCTGCCATTATTGGGCTGCCTTTACTCGCCAGCGCGCTAGCCGTTCTGAGTCTTTTGGGAACAGGCATAAGCCCCGCGTCTGGACTAGCCTTGACATTTGTCTTGCTATTTCTGTCCTTGGCTGTCGTTAAGCGCGCGAGAGATCTAGATCCGCCAAGTTTCCACTTTGCGAGAGCCCAGCTTTTCCCGATTATATTTTGGGGCTCTGCTCTTTTATTCGCACTTCTACATCTTTCAAATTTTACGGAGGGTATGACCACGCCACTTCTGGTTTTAGCAGTCCTGCCGCAAGGCCTAGTGGGACTGATCTTGGGATATGTCCGTCTGCGCTTCGGGCTGGGGTCGGCGATTGGCTTTCATGGTGCCTATAATGCCTTTTTCATATCGCTGGGACTATTGACGCAGGGCCTCAATGAAGCGGCTATAGGCGTTCCTTTTTGAGCGCTTTTATGATGTTTTAAGGCAGTGGAAATGAGGGCCTTGCTTGTCCTTTTGATCTGATCTGCCTAGAGCGCGCCCCATGGCTCTTCCCGCAAAACAACGCATCCTGATTACTTCGGCGTTGCCCTATATTAATGGTATCAAACATATGGGCAATCTCGCCGGCTCCATGTTGCCGGCGGACCTCTATGCGCGGGTGCAGCGGCTTCAAGGCCATGACGTTCTCTATATTTGCGCCACGGACGAGCATGGCACACCGGCAGAGCTCGCCGCGCAAGAGGCGGGCTTGCCCGTGGCTGATTATTGCGCTGAGATGCATGACAAACAGGCCGAAGCGGGGGCGGCCTTTGATCTGTCTTATGATTGGTTTGGGCGATCGTCTTCCGCGGCGACAGCGGCCCTCACACAGCATTTTTCTGCAACCCTAGAGCGGGCGGGTCTGATTGAAGCGCGAACCTCAAAACAGGTCTATTCTAACGCCGATGGCCGCTACCTGCCGGATCGCTATGTCGAGGGGACTTGTCCGAACTGCGGGTATGAAAAGGCTCGTGGCGATCAATGCGATAATTGCGGTAAATTACTCGATCCGGTCGATTTGATTGATCCTTATAGTGCTGTGTCCGGGTCGCGAGACGTTGAAATCCGAGAGACGGAACATCTCTATCTCAAACAATCGGCGATGAGTGATGATCTTCGCCGGTGGGTAGAGGCGCAGACGAGCTGGCCGCCCTTGGCAACATCCATTGCGCTGAAATGGTTGGATGAAGGGCTACGGGATCGTTCCATCACACGAGATTTGGATTGGGGTATTCCTGTCGTTGATGCAGATGGGAACCCGCGTCCGGGCTTTGAGGGCAAAGTCTATTATGTCTGGTTCGACGCGCCCATCGCTTACATTGGCGCGACGCAGGATTGGGCGGCAGAGACAGGCGGCGATTGGGCATCTTGGTGGCGGACTGATAAAGGCGCGGATGATGTCACCTATGTCCAATTTATGGGCAAAGATAATGTCGCCTTCCACACTTTGTCATTCCCGACAACGCTGATGGGGTCTGGGGAACCGTGGAAGCGGGTCGATACGTTGAAGGCCTTTAATTGGGTGACGTGGTATGGCGGTAAATTCTCGACGTCACAAAAGCGCGGTGTCTTTATGGATAAAGCGATCGATATTGCGCCGTCTGATTGCTGGCGCTGGCACCTAATGGCCAATGCGCCGGAAAGCTCTGATGCGGCTTTTACGTGGGAAGAATTCCAAAGCAGCGTCAATTCTGATTTGGCCAATGTTCTGGGTAACTTTGTCAACCGGATCACAAAATATACGGTCTCAAAGTTTGACGGGCAGGTACCCGCAGGCGGTGAAGCCGGGGAACATGAAGCCTGGGTTTTAGAAGAGGTCTCAACTCGCTTGCCGCAAATGGTGGAACACCTCAACAATCGCGAGTTTCGGAAAGGCCTGGCAGAGATGCGCGCCATTTGGGCGGCGGGCAATGAATATCTGACCCGCGCGGCGCCTTGGACCCATTATAAAACGGATAAAGACCAGGCCGCGGTTGGCGTCCGTATGGGGCTGAATTTGGTGGCGCTATTTGGGATTATCGCCCAACCCGTCATTCCGCGCGCCGCAGCCAGCATTCTTGATGCGCTGGGTGTTCCCAGTGATCGGCGCAGCTGGAATTTGGAAGGCTGGGAAAATGGTCTGCCCATTGGATTAAAAGTCCAAGCGCCGGACGTTTTGTTTACGAAGATCGAAGATGATCATATCGCGGCCTGGAGCGAACGATTTGGCGGCGGGCAGTAGGAGGGAAAGATATGATGAGTTTTGGCGACGCTATTCGAACCTTCTATAGTCGCTACACTGATTTTGAAGGCCGCTCTCGTCGCGCAGAGTATTGGTGGTATCAGCTATATTATTTCGGGATAGCGGTCGTTCTTGCTGTTTTTGCCTTCGGCCTAGGTATGGATTGGAGCACAGAGGAGTTCAATTTAATCGGATATATCGGGATTTTATTGCTCGCTCTGTTCGTCCTCGCTCACATAATTGGTGGCCTTGCATTATCAGTCCGCCGGTTTCACGATCTAGGTCAAACAGGGTGGCTCGTTCTTGTATTCCTCATTGGCGGTGCGATCCCGCTAGTCGGGAATTTAGTCTCTATTGGTCAATTGATTTGGTTCGCTTTGCCGGGCAATCAAGGCTCCAACAAATATGGTCCGGACCCCTTGCAGGGGAACCAGGCCGATATCTTCTCATGACCCCATTCAATGTTGCGATCGTCAAGTGGATACGCGGCGCTTTGGTTTTTGAAGGCCGCGCGACACGGGCGGAGTTTTGGTGGCCGCGCCTATTGGTCATTGTCGTTAATGTGATCCTGCTGTCTCTCTTTTTTCAAGGGGGCGGCGGTGAATGGCTGACGCAATTGCTGGAATGGTCAGAAAGCCAGCCCGAAGACATGTCGGGCCTTGATCTACCGCCTTTATCCAGCCTTTCGACATTTGCGGCGACCTTTGCGGTTGTCTTTGGGGTTTTGACCTTTTTCCCGGATATTGCTGTGGCTTGGCGGCGCTTTCACGATTTGGGGCAGCCCGGCTGGTTCCACCTCATTTTCTTAGGCTTAGCCGTGCTTTTGCCTTTGGGTTATTTAGGGCAACTGATCTGGTTTATTTTTCCGGGCCAGAAAGCCTCCAATCGCTATGGTCCTGATCCTCTCTCTAACGCTTCAGACATATTCTAGGTGTCAGGAGATAAGCTCGGTCTTTTCCTTAGCAGCAAGGCCGTGAGGAGAAGGATCGCGGCCCCGACTAGGCTTACATGTCCAATCACCGCGAACTGACTCTCCGTGCTTAGGTGGCGTGCTGCGAGCCATCCTAAACCCCACAGGCCGGGAAAGAGATAGGCGAGGTTCCCGCCTGTCCTTCGTAACATGAATGCAAAGACGCCTAGTGCCAAAGACAACATCAATAGACTGCTAAGGAGGTTAGCCTGACCGCCAGCAAAAAGCCCGTAAGCAATCGGTGTCCAATTCAAAATGACGGCTAGGCTGCACCAGCCTGCAATTAGACTAATAGGAATTAAACAAAGCCACCGCGTCCATCCGCTCAGAGACGTATCTGCGGAGAAGCGAATGGTCGCGACACACAAGGTGATCAGCGCCGGGAGGAACACCAGGGCGGTTCCCCATTGAACAAATTGCTTGGGCGCAAAAGCGACAATCAATGACCAAAGGCAAATGAGCCCGAAGCCCGCCGCCGTCCATCCGCCCGTCTGGCGAAAGATGACGCGACTGCGTTGTGAGGGTCGGAACTGAATAACCCCATAGGCAATGCAACCGAGAAAGATCGGAAACCAGATCGAAAAAGCGGGCCCTAACGGGACAAGAAGGTTGTCAGAGAGGTCTGAGAACTCACTAGCTGTCCGCAGGCCTGGCACCATAAATCCGATTGACGATAAAACCCACATAAGGGGGGCAAAAATCAAATTTGTCCAAGCACGCAGGCTGTCAGTCGATGAGTAAGACATAATGCTCATACGTTTGAGGACGTGGATGGTCTCAATAGGAAAGCGCGGTTTTACAGCGTTCCCTTTTACAGCGTTCCCTTTTACAGCGTTCCCTTTTACAGCGTTCCCTTGATCAATTTCATGACACCCGAAAAATCAATGCCGCTATCGCCAGAGGCTTCCATCAAGGCGTAAAGGCTTTCGGCCTGCGCCCCAAGGGGTGTGCTGACTTTCGCGCTGCTGGCGGCGTCTTTGGCAAGACGCAGATCTTTGAGCATCATCGCCGCCGTGAAGCCCGCTTGATAATCGCGATTTGACGGTGCGCCTGGAACCGGCCCCGGGGCGGGGCAGTATGAGGTCATCGACCAATTCTGCCCGGACGCTGTACTTGAAATATCATAAAAGGTTTGCGCATCGAGCCCGAGCTTATCCGCCAGATTAAAGGCTTCGCATGTGCCAATCATATGGATGCCGAGCAGCATATTATTACAGATCTTCGCCACTTGGCCATTCCCCGCCGCGCCCGCGTGAAAGACATTGGCTCCCATAATCTCCAGCAGAGGCTTAGCGCGCTGAAACGCGTCCCCATTACCTCCGCACATAAAGGTGAGAGTCCCCGCTGCGGCACCTGCCACCCCGCCAGAGACAGGGGCGTCGATCATGGCGAGGTCCTTCGCCTTAGCGTCTGCGATAACATTCCGCGCGGTTTCCACGTCGACGGTCGAGCAGTCTATGAGTAGAGTCCCTTTGGAGGCATGGTCGAAAATCTCTGCATAAACCGCCCGCACATGTTGCCCGGCCGGTAGCATGGTGATGACGGCGTCCGCGCCGGATACGCCCTCTTCAATGGAGGTGGCTTTTACGCATCCGGCGGCGGCAGCTTTCGAAAGCGCTTCGTCTGAGAGATCGAAGGCCGTAACGGTGTGATGAGCGGCCAGATTAGCGGCCATACCGCCGCCCATATTGCCCAAACCAATAAAGGCAATGATCATGACAGAAACTCCTGTCGGGGGGTCGCGGTTTGCCGGAAGAGGCGCTCGATCTGCTCCGCGCTGACGGTCTCAACATGGCCGTGTGACCATTGCGGATTACGGTCTTTATCGATGAGCTGTGCGCGAATACCTTCGTAGAAATCTTGTGTGGCGAGGAAGTTCAGTGAGAGGTCCAGTTCCTGCGTCATGGCACTGCGAAAGCCCATGGTTTTGCCGCGCGTCATGGCTTCAAGCGTGACGGCGAGCGCGAGTGGGCTTTTCCGGTGCAGTTGCTTAAGCTGGCTTTGCGCCCACTCACTGCCATCCGTTTCTAGCGCTGAAATCATTTCGCTCAATGTGCCTTTGGCAAAGCAGAGGACGCTTTCCGGAATTGGCGCTTCATCCGGCGGCGTGGCGTGATAATCGCTCAGAATATTCTCGAAATCGCTGCCTTCAACGAGAGCTTTGATCATATCTTCATGCCGGGATGTTGGCACGAAATGTGTGGCGATATCCAGATCAAGACATTGGCTAGGACCCAAGCGCGCGCCGGTTAGGCCTAACCAGTTCCCCACAGCTTGGCAGTCTGCGTCTCCATGCTCACAGCTTAGACGGGGCAGGAAGTATGTCCCCCCGACATCCGGGAAATAGCCAATGCCCGTTTCAGGCATGGCGAAAAGCGTTGTGTCGCCGGCCACCCGGTAGCGGCCATGCACTGACAGGCCCACGCCGCCGCCCATGACGATACCATCGATCAAACTTATATAAGGCTTAGTATAGCGGTGAATTAGCTCATTAAGCGCATACTCCACGCGCCAAAATGTTTCGGCTCGATCATCGCCGGCTTTCCCGCTATCGTGAAGCATCACAACGTCACCGCCCGCACAGAACGCGCGATCGCCCGCCCCGTCGATCAGGACCGCTTTGACGGAAGGATCATCTTCCCACGCAACCAAAGCTTCCGTGATGGCGACGCACATCTCCGTTGTTAGCGCATTTAGTGCCTTCGGGCGGTTTAGGGTAATGCGCCCCAGCAAGCCTTCAATCCGCGCGTTGATCGTGTCTGTCATAAGTCTTCCTATTGCCGCAGCATCGCACGACTAATGATCACGCGCATAATGTCATTCGTGCCTTCGAGGATTTGGTGGACACGAAGGTCGCGCACGATCCGCTCGACTTGATAATCCGCCAGATAGCCATAGCCGCCATGGACTTGCAGCGCGTCATTGGCGATCTTGCTGCAGAGGTCTGTCGCAAAGCGTTTGGCCATAGCGCATTTCTTGGACGCGTCAGGCGATTTATGATCTAGCGCATCGGCAGCGGAATAGATCATGAGTTGTGAGGCTTCTAACTCTGTCGCCATATCCGCCAAGCGGAATTGCGTATTTTGGAAGTCCGCAATGGGTTGGCCGAATTGTTTGCGCTCTTTGGAATAGCCCAGAGCAAGGTCGAGGGCTGCCTTCGCCCCTCCAAGACTACAGGCGCCAATATTGATCCGTCCACCATCAAGGCCGCTCATGGCGAAGCGGAAGCCTTCGCCTTCTGACCCCACACGGTTTTCGACAGGGATACGGGCGTCCTCAAAAATGACTTGTGCTGTGGGTTGTGCGTTCCAGCCCATTTTGCGCTCTGTTGCGCCGAAGCTTACCCCGGGCATGTCTTTTTCAATCACAAAGCAAGACACGCCCCGCGCGCCATCATCAGATGTACGGGCCATTGTAACATAAACGTCCGACCAGCCCGCGCCGGAAATAAATTGTTTTGATCCATTTAGGACATAGTGATCACCGTCCTGCACGGCTTTGGTCGCTAGCGAGGCGGCGTCTGACCCGGCGGCGGGTTCTGTCAGACAGTAAGAGGCGATCAGTTCACCAGAAATCAGCTTCGGGACATAGCGCGCTTTGAGTTCGTCGGATGCATAAGTCGCAATCATCCACGTCGCCATATTGTGGATCGTCATCATAGCGGTGTGAGAGACATCCCCGGCCGAAAGCTGTTCAAAGACCATCGCCGACGCCAAGCGGGACAGACCTGTGCCGCCTTCGCTTTCGTCGATATAGATACCAAGAAAGCCGAGCTCAGCGGCTTTTTCAAAGACGCTGCGATTGAGATATTTCTCCCGGTCCCAATGCTCGGCATTGGGCGCAAGCTCACTGGCAGCAAAATTTGCGGCCATATCGCGGATCAGGGTTAGGTCTTCAGACAGTTGAAAATGCATGCCTCACTCTGTTGCAGATCGCCGCGCGAAAACAAATGCGAAATCCCGTCACGGTGAGGGTAATCATACCCTTGATCGTGCTAAATTAAGAGAGCCTTGATGCGGATGACCGAAGGTCGAGGTAAACTCGCCTGCAATAAAATTACTGTCTAGTAGAATTCACCCAAGTTTCGATTGAATTTACGCGGGCGTTTGAATGCTAATTTTCGTAATCCTGAAAATTCGAATGGTTCCCAGGCG
>CAWUKE010000102.1:0-7707 GCA_963922935.1 uncultured Alphaproteobacteria bacterium
GCTCGCCTGCGGGGTGAGACGGCGTAAATGTCTGATCTGGCGCAGCAGGGCCGCGCCTCAATCAAGGCGGGTAGCAAGAGCTTCGCGCTCGCCTCCAAAGTTCTGCCTCCTGACTTACGCGATGACGCTTCCATGCTTTACGCTTGGTGTCGCTACTGCGATGATGTCGTGGATGGTCAGGAAATGGGCCATGGCCAGTTTGTCGATTACCGCATTGGCCAAGCAAACCGTCTCGCCACACTTCGCGCGCAAACTGAGGCAGCGTTCGCCGGTGAGACTGCACCCCCTGAGTTTGTTGGCATGGCCCAAGTTTTCACGCGTCATTCGATCCCCAAACGTCATGCCGTCGAACATCTTGATGGCTTTCAAATGGATGTGGATGAGCGTGTCTATGAAACGGTCGACGATATTCTGGATTATAGCTATCACGTCGCCGGCGTCGTGGGCGTGATGATGGCGCACATCATGGGAGTGCGCGATGAACCGACCTTAGATCGGGCCAGTGATTTGGGGCTCGCCTTTCAGCTCACCAACATCGCCCGGGACGTGATTGATGACGCCAAGGCGGGGCGGATATTCGTTCCTTCGGAGCTGCTGGAAAAACATGGCGCGCCAACGCAGGCAAACGCCTTAGCCAAACGAGAGGCGTGGCCAGCCGCGCATAAGGCAGCAATCGATCTGCTTGATATCGCGGAAGGCTATTACGCCTCAGCCAAGGTCGGCATTCGTGAACTGCCGTTCCGATGTGCGTGGGCGATCAGCGCTGCGCTTAAGGTCTATCGCGAGATTGGGGAAGTCCTTCGCCGGGACGGACCGGATGCATGGGCAGGTCGTGTCGGCGCCAGCAACGGGCGGAAAGTTGCTTTGGCTCTTGGTGCTATCGGTCCAGCGATGATGCGAGGTCAGGTCGAAGCCTTCGGTAGAGAGGGCTTTTACGTCAGACTAAAAGGCTAGTTGCGTTCAAACCGGACGCTTTGTTCGGCGGCGCGGAAAACGGCGGCGGCTTTATGCTGCGTTTCCATCCATTCTGATTCTTCGACACTGTCGAGAACGATCCCAGCGCCCGCGCGCACATGCAGTGTGCCATCTTTTACAACGCCCGTGCGGAGCGCGATGGCTGTATCCATGTCACCATTGACGCTGACATACCCGACAGCGCCCGCATAAATGCCGCGCTTTTCGTCTTCCAGCTCGTCAATAATTTCCATTGCGCGCACTTTCGGTGCGCCGGAGACTGTGCCAGCGGGGAAGCCCGCCATCAGGGCATCGATGCAATCCAGACCGTCGCGGATTTCGCCTTCGACGTTAGACACAATATGCATCACGTGACTATAGCGTTCGACGATGAAGCGTTCTGTCACTTTAACGGTGCCGGCTTTGACAACGCGCCCGACATCATTCCGACCGAGATCAAGCAGCATGAGGTGTTCGGCACATTCCTTGGGATCGGCGAGGAGGCTACGTTCATTTTCAAGGTCTTCGGATGTTGTCGCCCCGCGAGGCCGTGTGCCAGCGATGGGTCGAATCGTAACGCCACCTTCACGCAACCGCACAAGGATTTCAGGGCTGCTGCCGATGATTTGGTGATCATCGAAATCCAGAAAATAGAGGAAAGGCGAGGGGTTCATTGCTCGCAATGATCTATATAGGGCGAAGGGGCTGGCGACCATGGGCGCGGATAAGCGCTGGCCAATCACGACCTGAAAGACGTCCCCAGCTAGGATGTAGTCTCGCGCGGCTTTAACGCGCGTCGAAAAGGTCGGAAGGTCTGTGCCGAGCGTGGGACTGAGGCCCGGGATCTGGACGGTTGAACTGGGTGCGGACGGGGGCGGACCAGAAAGATCGCTAACGGTTTGTGCAATCCGGCTTTCCGCGTCATCGTAAGTTCCACCGGGAGGCACGAGCGCGGCGACGATGATCTCCTGTCTGACCTGGTCGAAAATACAGACGGTCCGAGGCCGAACCATAATGGCGTCGGGCGTTCCGATGGGGTCGGGATTGGGTTCAGCCAGGACTTCAACCTGCCGCACCATATCATAACCCAGATAGCCAAAGAGTCCGGCCGTCATCGGGGGAAGCCCTTCTGGAAGGTCAAAGCGGATATCGTCGATCAGTGTTCGTAAAGCGTCTAGGGGCTTTCCAGGAAGGCTTTCAACGCTGTCTTCACCCTTGGCCGATTTGCGTGTAAGCGTCGCTTGATCACCATCTGATTGCCAAATCAAATCCGGGTCAAAACCGAAAAAGCTAAACCGCCCCCTCTGTTCACCGCCCTGAACGGACTCAAACAAAAAGGCATAAGGCCGCCCGAGTGCGGTTTTGATAAAGGCCGATACGGGCGTATCGACATCATTGATAACCCTTACACAGACCAGCTGCGGGCGATCAGAGGGACGAAAAGCCTCTCGCATTGGCTCCAAAGGTGGCAGCATGGCTTACAGGCCAGTCTCGTCCAAAGCCAAAGCGGCGCGTAGCTGATCATCAAAAATCTGCGCGTCGTGATCTGTTAGGATAGCGGATGTATAGGCCGTGCTAATATCCAGAGCGATCTGTTCCGAGAGATTATCCTGAATTTGCGCGAGCAGTTGACCGCCAATGCGTTCTGAGCCTGTTGAGACACTATCCAAGACAGCAATATCATAAGTACCCGGGATCGCCCCCGCGCCGCGTGCAATATCGCCAGGATCGCCGTCAAACAGGCCTGAAATCATTTGCGGCGAATATTGACGGGGCGGGTTAGCCCGTTGCAGGGCGAGCTCTTGAACCTCGACACCCAGTTGGCTGGCGATTGCTTCTAAGGCCTCGCCATTATTCAGACGCTCTGCGACCTCAACACCTTTGGACGTCAGCGCTCTATCTAACGTTTGTGAACGGAGCGCAGCAGCCGCTTCGCCCCGAACCGTTTCAAACGCCTTTGGTGCCGGCGCGATAGTGTCCGTAACCCGAAACACAGCTAAGCCATTATTTGCGGTCGCGGTGATCTCTGATTCAAAGCCTTCGCTGGCCGCGAAGATCGCGTTCAGCAGATTGCGGTCCTGCGCAATGCCGGGTAGGCGCGTAAATCCGTCAAGGCTGACGCCGTCCTGAGTCACACCAAATCGATCCATAAGTGGATAGGCCTGCAGCGGCAGAGACAGATCAGAGGCGACTTCTTCAACGGTTTTCCCGTTGAGGAGTAAATCATCGATTTGTTCTTCGAGTTCTGCGATTTTCTCCCGTGCTTCCGCTTCGATCAGCTCAATCATGAGGGTGTCTCGCTCAGCTTCAAAGTCCGGCGTTTGGGCGGGTTGAATAGCGTCGACTTTGATGATCTCGACTGTGCCAAAGCCTGTGTCGGCGGTTCCAACTTCACCTTCGCCGAGTTCAAAAGCTTTTGTCGATGAGGCCGGATTGATGAGACCGTCTTCTTCAATGCCGTCAAACGTGCTGGGTCGATCGAGACCAATGTCAGTCGCAACTGTGCTTGGCATTTCGCCAGCCTGTAGGCGCGTCAGGATAAGCTCAGCCGTTTCAGCATTAGGGGCCGTCAGAACCGTGACATCGCGTGTTTCTTTGGCGCCAATGCGGCCGGTGCTGACAAGCAAATCGAAGCGTTCCCGAACTTGGTCTTCCGTTACGTAAACGTCGAACATTTCTGGCGGGAAGGCGTCGCTATCGGCGAAGCGGGGGTCTTCCGGAGTGTTGCCCTGAAAGTCGCTCGGGTCCAGACGCAGCATAAGGACCTGCCGATATTCTGGTGATGTAAAGCGGGTCTGGTTTGCGGCGATATAGCTGCGAATTTCTTCATCTGTTGGTTCGGGCACGCTGTCCAAGGCGGCTTCTGTCAATTGGATGAGCCGAGCGGCGCGGACTTCATTGACGAAAGTATTATAGCGCTCAGCAAAGTTACGGGGCGCGCGGATGCCGCCCATAATAGCAGGCAATGTCTGGCGCTGAGTCAGGATGCGGACCACATCTTCTTCATAGCGAGACCGCGAGATGCGGTTGGATTGCAAGAGACGTTCGAACAAGTCCTCATCAAACTCGCCGGTGATCTCATTCTGAAAGGCTTCGACGCTTTCTGTGTAAGCGCGAACGTCGCGGTTGTTGACGCCAATGCCCAGATCGCCAGCGTCGGCTTCAATAGCTAAGTCCCGTTGAAAGTTGCCAACAAGCTCCTGCGGGATACCGCGGTCAAATGCCTGTTGGTTGGTCAGGCCTTCACCGGACGACCGAGCCAGGTCCTGCATCTGCTGATTATAGCGTTCCATAAATACGGGCTGGGTGACTTCCGCTTCGCCGACTTTGACGATGGCGTTGGAACTATTGGGTCGGAAGACGTCTTCAATGCCCCAGACCGCAAAGGCCAGGATCAGCATGCCGACCAAAATGCCGACCAGGACATTTTGTATCTTCGCCCAAGGCCCGCGTGGCCGGTTATAGATGTCGTCGCTGGATGTGTCTTTCGCACTCATGTCTTGCGCTCTAGCAGACCCGTGCCGCCCCGCAAGCGGTTGCGTTCAGTGGTCAGACGGTTAAGTCGGCTCTTATGAAACAACTTATTGCGGCCAATTGGAAAATGAACGGGATGCCGGATTGGGCGGGTAAGCCCAAACAGCTCTATGATATCCTTGGCGGCGATAGCGCAGCTGAGCTTCTGATCTGTCCGCCGCACCCCCTGATCACTGCTTTGGCCCAAGATGCGGCCACCATTTCAATCATGATTGGCGCGCAAGATTGTTCACAACATAAAGCTGGCGCCCATACGGGGGAGACGGATGCCGCCTTACTCGCGGCCCTTGGCGCTCAATATGTCATTGTGGGGCATTCCGAGCGGCGCGCTGGTGGCGAAGAAGACGCGGACGTGAAAGCCAAAGCGGAGCGCGCGATCGCCGAAGGACTACGACCCATTATTTGCGTTGGTGAAAGTCTGGCGCAACGAGAGGCTGGAGACGCAATCTCAACGGTGGAGACGCAACTTAAGCAATCTCTGCCGAGTGACGGCGATTTTGACATTGCCTATGAACCCATCTGGGCCATCGGGACGGGGAAGGTGGCTGAAATTGACGATATTGCTGAAATGCATGCCGCTATCCGTGAAGTCATCGGTTCTGGTCCCCGCATTTTATATGGCGGGTCGGTGAAACCAGCGAATGCGCAAGCTATCTTATCGACCTCAGAAGTCGGCGGCGCGCTGGTAGGCGGTGCCAGCCTGGATATGGACAGCTTTGCTGAAATCGCGAAGAAGGCTGTGGCTCTCAGTTAACGGCTCGTAAACCATAAATACCGCAACTAAGCGCATAACGACTCACGAGGTGTCCTATGCGCTCGCTGCCTTTCGCTTTTGCGTCTCTTTTATTGTCTGCTCCAGCTTTTGGGGCTGATCTGGGGACCTATCGTCCGGGAACACCTTACCATTCCACGGCGGTTCCGGCGGCTGATATTTGTGAAAGCACGTGCGCGGGCGATGCGAAATGCCAAGGCTGGAATTATGTGAAAGCGGCGCCTCAGGCCCCCGGAATTTGCGAGCTTCAGTCCAGCGTTGGCGCACCTGTCTCCAGCGCAATCAGTATTAGCGGCGTCAACATAGGACAGACTCCGACGGCACGGAATGTGGTCTCTGGCGGGACGAATACGGTACGCGTCGGAACATCAGCTCAGCCAAAACCGGCCCCTCAGGCTCAGCGTGCTCCGTCAGGACGTCGGATTGTCCGCCAAGCGATGCCCGCACAGCAAGCGTCCCAGCCTACGGCCTATCGGCAGCCTACGCAGATGCCTGCGCGTGTGAGCGCTCCGCAATTTCGGCCTATGTTAGACGGTCGTGCGATCGCGGCGCAGCGGGGTATGATGCCCGCTCAGGGCGCGCCGCAAATGCCGGTGCAAGCGCGAGGACCCGCGCGTCAACGCGGAGTGATGCGAACGCCGCAACCTCAACCACAAATGCAGCGACAGATGCCTCGTCAAGCGACTGGACAAATGATGCCGCAGCAGATGACCGCGCCACTCGTAAGGCAATCTCAGCCCATCAACCCAAGACTGCAGCCCCGAATGACAATGGCTGCACCACAGAGTCGTCCGCCTATTGGCCAGCCCATTCCGCCCATGCCCGCTCAGCCTGCAACGCCTCTTCAGTCACAAGTTCAAACTCAAGCGGGCGTTCCGGCCGCGTCAGGACCTTTACCGACACGCTCTGCGGCACAGCCTTTGACGATGAAGCAGGCTCCTCGCTCGCTTTACGGCTCTTTGCAAGATGATGTACGTGCGCCGGCGGCCAACGCGCCTGTTCCAGCGGATCCCAGCGCGCCAATCCCTACGGCGCAGGCGCGCCCTGTCGCTCCCGTTTCTGTCGAGCCCTTGGCCGGCCCTATCCCGCGCTGATTAGGCGCGGATGCGTTTAAGACCGTAGATTAGGGCTGCACCTGATAGGCGCGCCCAAGCGAAAATGACAAAAATCGGGAAGCAGACGAGGATAGCCGTTTGAAGGCGTACGGCAACATTGTGACCGTCTAGCCCTAAGAAACGCACAATTTGCTCTCCGCCTGAAACGGCGGCCAGCAAAGCTAAAAACAACCAAACACCTACCCAGTAAAAGTTCACCAAGGCGGACTTCCGCTCATAGCTGGCCGGAATCAGGAAAACCGCTACGATCGCTGTGGTCACGGTAAACATAATGAAAGCGGGCAGGGGTTGCATCGGGGCTCCGGATGTTTCGTTCCGGGAACACCTTGCAAACCCTATGCCCAATAGGCGTGGCTAGCGGCGCTCTTTTGTCGTCAGAAAGCGGATGTCTGGGTTTTTCTCTTGGGCGTAGCCAATGTCCCAAGCCGATTTGGCTAAAAAGACGGGATCGCCGTCAATATCTTCGGCCATATTGACCGTATTCTTATCGACAAAGGCTTTGAGTTTGGCTGCATCTTCGCAAGATAACCAACGCGCGGTTTGGTAAGGCGGCGCTTCGAATCGCACGCCAAGGCCATATTCGGTTTTAATCCGCTCGCGCATCACGTCGATTTGCAAAGACCCGACGGCGCCGACGATCATATCTGCGCCCAAAGCGGGCTTGAACAGCTGCGTCACGCCTTCCTCGGCTAAGCTTTCTAAGGCTTTGCGGAGGTGCTTGGCTTTTAGCGGATCCTCAAGTCGCGCCCGCCGCAGGATTTCAGGGGCGAAATTGGGAATGCCCGCAAACCGAATTTTTCCTGATTCTGAAAGGCTCTCGCCAACGCGCAACACGCCGTGGTTTGGAATACCGATCACATCGCCCGCATAGGCTGTTTCGGCGAGTTCCCGATCTTGGGCAAAGAACATAACCGGGTTGTGGACCGTGAGCCCTTTGCCGTCAGCGGTCTTTAGCTTCATCCCACGCTTAAATTCGCCGGACACCATCCGGTAGAAGGCCACGCGGTCGCGGTGATTAAGGTCCATATTCGCTTGGACTTTAAAGACGAACCCGCTGACTTCTTTGTCGGTTGGTTTGATTTCGACGTCTTGCCCTGCTTTGACGGCGTCCTCAGGCTGCGGTTGGGGACAGAATTCGGCCAGCGCATCAATCAGTTCCAACACGCCGAAACGACGTAGCGCTGAGCCAAAGTAAACTGGCGTCATGTGGCCTTCGCGGAAGGACTGCATGTTAAAGTCGGGATATTCGCGCGCAAGTTCCGCTTCTTCAGAGAATTCCTCCAACAAGGCGTCGTCGTTAAACGTCTGACCGATGGAGTTCCCATCCATTTG
>CAWUKE010000103.1:0-7701 GCA_963922935.1 uncultured Alphaproteobacteria bacterium
TAATGCTGGCTTGCCTGCTGCATGATACGGGCAAGGGTCAAGGCGATCAGTGCATTGAAGGGGCGCAACTATCGCGACGGGCCTGTCGCCGATTGGGTATGAGCAAAGAGATCACGGATACGGTCGCATGGCTGGTTCGCTCTCACCTGACCATGAGCGAAACGGCTCAACGCCGGGACATCTCTGATCCCGATACGGTGGCGGAATTCGCTGAAATCGTCGGCAGTCAAGAGCGCTTAGACTTACTCTATATTTTGACGATCGCTGATATTCGCTCAGTCGGGCCGGGCGTTTGGAACGATTGGAAAGGCACGCTTTTACGCGGACTATACGGGGCGACGTCAGACTATCTGAAAGGCGCACCGGAACTCGATCGCGCAGCGCGCGCCGCAACAATTGCTGAACAAGTTGAAGATAAGCTGCCCGCGAAATTGGCGGATCGGCTTGCGCCAATATTTGATCGACTAGGCACGCGCTACTGGCTGTCGTTTGATATGTCTGATTTGCTGCGTCACGCCCGCTTTTTTGACGCCGTGTTAGAGTCTGGCGAAGATTACGGCGTCCAGACCCGTGTCGACAAAACGCATGACGCGACAGAGCTTTGGGTGCTGGGGTGGGACCGTCCCGGATTGTTCGCGGACCTGACCCGCGCCATTGCGACTTGTGGCGGAAGCGTTGCTGGGGCGCGTTTGCATACAGGCCCAAAAGATGCGCAAGGACGCGCGCACATTATGAACGTTTTTTACCTGCAAAATGCAGACGGTAAGGCCTTTGGGGCTGAAAATGAGCGCACAAGAGACACGTTAAAACGCCGCGCCCGACAGGCCCTAACTGAGGGCACAGATGGCATGATTATCGCCGACCCGCAGCACTCACGACGCGTTGAAGCCATCCCTGTGCGCTCACGGGTACGATTTATCGATGCCCCACAAGACGGCAGCTTTATTATCGAAGTCGAAGGCCGGGATCGCCCTGGGCTTTTATCAGCTCTGGCCGTCGTTCTGCGCGATGCGTGCATTGATGTCACCTCTGCGCATATTGAAGGGATTGGGACGAAAGCCGTAGATGCCTTTTATGTGCGCTCTGATGAGGCGGACGTGTTTAGCGAAGCGGGTCGCAAGCGTATTAAGTCCGCTTTGGCCACAGCCCTGCGGGGTCCTGTGAAACACGCGGCTTAGCGGAGCGGCTGGAGCGCAGGGCGGTGCGTCTATTACAGTCAACGGCGATCATTGCCTCTCTGACGTTAGTCAGCCGGGTCCTAGGCCTTGTCCGCGACATGTTGATCGCGCGCTACCTTGGCGCGGGCGAGGTCTCCGACGCCTTCTTTACCGCGTTTAAACTGCCCAATGTCTTTCGGCGGATGTTTGCCGAAGGCGCGTTTAATGCGGCCTTTGTGCCTTTATATGCCAAGCGGATTGAACAAGATGGCGAGGCTGCGGCTGATGGTTTCGCCTCAGAAGCGGCAAGCGCCTTATTCACCGTCGTGACCCTAATCGTCGCGACCTTTATGCTGACTATGCCCATCAGCCTGAACATTATCGGCTCAGGCTTAGAGCGGACTGTGGGCCCAGACGGCGTGTCGCCCTATCGCCTCGCCGTTCTCTATGCCTGGCTGACCATGCCTTATCTGTTGTTCATGAGCTTGACCGCTCTGTTCTCTGGCGTGCTGAATACGCGCAATAAATTCGCCCTCGCCGCAGCCGTACCGATCCTTTTGAACATCTGCATGATTAGCGCTCTGCTCATGGCGCCTCGCTTCGGCGTTGATCAGCGCGGTATTGGTTTTGCCGTCTCGGCCGCCATAACCATTTCCGGCGTTTTGCAGACCGCTGTCGTGATTTGGGGGGCGAAGGCAGCAGGCATGCGTTTTACGCTCAAGCGTCCTCGCCTGACGCCTGGTGTGAAACGGTTGGTTGTCCTCGGTATTCCGGGCATCATCAGCGCGGGCATTACGCAGATCAATCTGCTGGTGAGCCATAATATTGCAACATCACAGGAAAAAGCGGCCAGCTTTCTGACCTATGCGGACCGCCTTTATCAATTACCGCTTGGGATGATTGGGATTGCGATGGGCGTCGCGCTGCTGCCGAGCCTCTCGCGGGCTTTACGGTCCGGCGCAGAGGGAGAGGCCATGTCCTCAATGAACCGCGCGGTGGAGCTATCCATGCTCTTCACCTTACCGGCCGCCGTTGCGCTCTTCATCATTCCTGATCTTCTGATTGCCGGGCTTTATCAGCGCGGGGCCTTTACGGCGGAGACGACGCTGCAAGTCGCCAAAGCGCTACAATGGTTTGCTGTCGGGCTTCCAGCGTTTGTCCTGTTGAAGATATTGACGCCGGCATTTTTTGCGCGCGAAAATACAAAGACGCCGATGATCTGGGCGGCTATTAATGCGGTCATCAACCTCGCCCTCGGCTATGCCCTGTTTCGTCAGATCGGATTTGAAGGCTTGGCGATCGGAACCGCGGCGGCCGCTTGGGTCAATGTGGTCGGGCTTTGGATTATTCTCTACCGGGAGAAACATTTTCTCGTTGATCGTCGCTTGGTCTCGCGTTTGCCACGCGTTGCTCTCGCGGCTGTCGCGATGGGCGTTGCCCTAGCGTGGGGTGCAGACTTCGCCCCCGACTTTGCGGCACTTAATGTCCTCGCTGATATTTTGGCCTTGGCGGTCATTTGTGGGGCTGGCGCATTGGTGTTCATGGTTGCCGCGAGCGTTTTGCGCGCTTATGGGCTCGCCGATCTTAAAGCAGCCTTCCGGAAATCATGACTGAGACCGCAACACATTCCTCCCGCGTTTTCTCCGGCGTGCAGCCGACGGGCGCGCTCCATCTGGGAAACTATCTCGGCGCGTTGAAGAAATTTGCACGTCTTCAGCATGAAAATGACTGCCTGTTTTGCATCGTCGATTTGCACGCCATCACAGTGCCACAAGAGCCTGGGCAACTTGCCGATCAAACCCGTCATATAGCGGCGGCGTTTTTAGCGGCGGGCGTCAATCCGGATAAAGCTCTCGTTTATGCGCAGTCCGCTGTACCAGCGCATACAGAACTGGCTTGGTATTTTAACTGCGTGGCGCGGATGGGCTGGCTGCAACGCATGACGCAGTTTAAGGACAAAGCCGGTAAGAACGCCGAAGCCATGAGCGTCGGCCTGTTCGATTATCCTGTCTTGCAGGCAGCAGATATCCTGGCCTTCAAGGCGACCCACGTTCCCGTTGGTGAAGACCAGAAACAGCATCTCGAGCTATCGCGTGATATTGCGGCGAAGTTCAATCGCGACTTCGGCGAGGCGGCGGGTGAGCCTGATTTCTTCCCGCTTCCAGAGCCTTTGATCGAAGGCCCAGGCGCGCGCGTGATGAGCTTGCGCGACGGCACAAAGAAGATGAGTAAATCTGATCCGTCAGACGCTTCGCGATTAAACCTCACCGATACGCCAGAGCAGATTGCGAAGAAAATCCGCAAAGCGAAAACGGATACAGGCGGTGTGCCCAGTGATATTGACGGTCTGGAAGGTCGGCCAGAGATTGCTAACCTCATCGGGATTTATGCGGCGCTTGCGGATATGACGGATGAGGCTGTTTTAGCCGAGCATGCGGGCAGTCAGTTTGGACCGTTTAAAGCGGCTTTAGCCGATGTCGCTGTGGAGGCGTTGCGCCCTGTTGGGGAACTGATGCGTCGCTATCTCGCAGACCCAGATGAGCTGGATCGTATTATGTCGCGCTCCGCTGATGCGGCCAAAGCAATCAGCGAACCCATCATGGCGGATGTTCGCCGCATTATCGGATTTCACGGGAGCGCTTAAATGAAGCCTCAAATTCTCTCACTTATCGTCGCTGCAACACTGGGTTTGACGGCCTGCGGGGATGCGCAGATCAACTCTGTGAGTGACGGGACAGCGGTTGTCGCGCCAAACCTCACCATTGAAGACCCTTATGTCTTTCGCCCCCTGAAAGGCCGGGACGTGACAGCCGGTTTCTTTAAAGTGACAGGCGGTGACACCGAAGCTCGTCTAGTGGCGGCAGAAAGTCCTTTCGTGGACACGATTGAACTGCACACGCACACAATGACGGATGGGGTGATGCAAATGCGTAAAGTCGACGGGATTGATATTCCGGCCGGCGAAACGGTTTTCTTTCAGCCCGGTGGCTTACACCTTATGCTGTTCGGAACACGCTTTGCAGAAGGTCAGGACACAATACCCGTCACGCTGACATTTGAAGATGGCAGCACGATGGACCAAGTCATGCCTTTGCGAGACCGCAGCTAGCGAAATTCTCTCGAACCCGGGGGCGGCAGGACAAGAAATTCGGCGGTCTTCGTTTCCAAATCGGCTAACGCCATTTGCAAGTTGGCGAGCCTGACCCGGATCGGGGGATGTGTCGGGCTTTCTGCTTGGCTTTTGCGGTGAATTTCAACGCCGGCTTCCCAACCATCAACGGTCCCGACAACATCAAAGCCTGCATTTCGCATCAGGATCAGCGCGTCCGCATCGGCTTCGAGCTCTGCGGCCCAGCCGGGTCGCGAATGCCCGCGAATGACATGCGCCATTTCATGGGCAATGATAAAGGCGAGAGCACTATCGTCGCCGACTTGACTGAGCAGGGCTGTGCTCAGATCAATCTCGACCCCATCTGTGCTCGCATTCGGACGGTCATCATTGATGACAAAGGTGGGAATGTCACAGGCAATCTCACCAGGTTGTTTCACATCAAATAAGGCCTGCCCACTATCTAAAATAAGCGTGCGATCCTCTGATAAGGGCCAGCCCGAGACGATCCGATCTCCCGCCCGCACACCGGCTAGGTCAGCCGGGGAGCCGGGAACGACAGCGCGGATATAGTCTCCGTCCTCACCGATGGGGAGGAAATGCAAGGCGAGGGGATGCAAAGGGGGCGGATAATCATCCAGATCATGCGTTGAGACTCCTAGATCCGCACGGGTCAGATCACAGAGTGGGGCGTTAGCGACGCGAAGCGCGCGACTAACCCGCGCGACGCGGGCGCTCATCTGCTGATGTCGGGCGAGGATATCTCCAAAGGCGCTATAACTGTCAGCGTTATCGATATTTGATGCGCTCGATATCAGCCCGTCGGACGGAGAAATTTCGGCCTCAACGTTGATCTCAGGATCGACCTCTACCTCTACGGTGATGTTTCCATCTGTCGCCGCCTGGGGTGAGGCCACAGCATTGGTTTCGGTGCAGCCGCCTAATAAGCAGAAAAGACCGAGTGCAAAAATCTTACGCATCAGGACCGTCCCTCTGAATCTCTGTCCCAGTTTTGAAATTGGGAATGAGGGGTTCGCCCATCGCTTGTTTGGCTTCGATTTCTGCGCGTGTGGCGGCCAGGCGGAGGTAGCGGTCCGGGAAAGTCGGGTGTGTCTTGGCCCGATTGACGGACCTTGGGTCGACTTCGGCCAAACGTCGCCAGAAATCTTCAACACCCGACGGATCATAGCCTGCGCGGACCATATAATAGAGCCCGACATAATCGGCTTCCGATTCGAAGGGCCGTGTGTAGCGTGTGGCAAAGCCGGACAGGATATAATTGCCGACGACTTTGCGAATATGGCCCATCGTATTGTGCGCCAGTTCATGACCAATGATGAGGGCCAGCTCATTATCATCGCGCACAAAGTCCATCAGTCCCGTTGTGACCGTGATGCGGCGTCCATCCGCATAGGCGTTAATAACAGCGCTGGAGCGCAGCCGTAAGCGAGAGGCGCAAACTTGATCCGGCGTAAGCTGTAGGTTTTCAACCCGCCCTTTACGGGCGACCCGCAGCGATAATTCTTCCTCTATCTGATCCGTCAGCCATTGGCGTAGGGCTTTGGCCGTTGCTGGCTTATCATCGAGTAGAATGCGGTCTCCGACTTGAAGCCCTGCCCTATCGGCGGGGCCATCGGGGACGACCTTATAAACACTCGGTGCTTCGTCCGCGGCCAGTTCCCGACTGGCGGCTGCGCGCATCTCTTTTGGGTAGCTGTCCCGGCTATGGATCATAATCCCTAGGTCGAGACGCGTTTTCGGGCAGAGGTCCGCATTCGCCAGCAAGACAGGGTGACCGACATTCAATAGCCGTTCGGCATAAGCGTCTTGGGCTTTCAGCGCCCTCGCCTCTTGTGTTTGCGCCTCAGCCTGTAAATCAGGCAACCCTATTTCAGGCAGGCGTGTGGCGGTCCCGGCGCAGGCCGCTAATAGCGCTACTCCTAAAAGAATGCCGATGACCCGCTGCATAAGCCTAGCATGCGGATAGGAGGCGTTGGGTCAATCAAAACTCTATTCATGTTCTGCAAGGGGATCGCACAATCGCGTTATTTGCCACTCTCTCTGTCGTCTTTGTCTTGAAGCGCGGGCGAAGGCACGCCAAATGAGCCCTATGTTCATTCAGACCGAAGATACGCCAAATCCGGCGACCTTGAAGTTTTTGCCCGGACGGGATGTTGCCGGGCCGGGGGCAACACCCGTTGAATTCACACGCGGCAGTGATGTGTCCAGTGCACCTCTGGCAGAAATGCTGTTCATGATCCCGGATGTGACCCGCCTGATGTTTGGCGCAGATTTCATCAGTGTGACGAAGTCCGAAGATAGCCAGTGGAAGCATCTTCGTCCGGCGGTCTTGGGCGCGATCATGGACTTCTTTGTGGCGGGCGGCGTGCCGCTGGCTGAGCAGATCGCGCGCGAAGAGCCGGAAGAGCGCGTCTATGAAGGCGAAACAGCTGAGATTGTGGAGCAGATTAAAGAGCTGATTGAGCTGCGCGTTCGTCCAGCTGTGGCGCAAGATGGCGGAGATATTGTTTTCCGTCATTTTGAGGAAGATGACGGCACAGTGTTCCTAGAGATGCGCGGCGCGTGTGCGGGATGCCCCTCCAGCACGATGACATTGAAGCACGGGATCGAGAATTTGCTGAAACACTACGTCCCGGAAGTGACGCGGGTGGAGCAAGCCGCGGCCTAAGCCACCGCAGTGCCATGAATATGATCGTTCTCGCGCTCGATACGACCGGGCCGCACTGTTCTGCGGCTCTTGCTGATGGATCGCATATACTGGCCTCGTTCTCAGAGAAGATTGGCCGCGGACACGCAGAACGTCTCGCCCCAATGGTCCAAGAGGTTTTCGCGCAAGCCAATATTTCTGCTGATGCGGTACAACGCCTCGCCGTTTGCACAGGTCCGGGTAGTTTTACAGGGCTTCGTGTGGCTTTGTCCTACGCAAAAGGATTTGCGCTGCCGCGTAATATTCCGGTGGTGGGCGTGGATGCCTTAGCGCTTACGTATCTGGACCAAGAGATAGAGCCGTCTCCGGCGACGGTCTGGGCCGATGTTCGGCGCGATCAAGTCATGTTTGGCGACTATGCGGGGGCGGCTCCGCTGAATGGAAAGCCGCCTCAACTGGCCTCTCTTGAGCAAAGGGATCAGCATATTGCCAAAGCCGGATTGCCTGTCTTTGAATGTGAAGCCGTCAATATTGATCTCCTTGCGAAAGTCGCTGCACGCTTTCCAGATGAAGATTTGTCTCTCTATCCGGCTATTCCGCTCTATGCCCGCGCGCCTGATGCGAAACTACCGGGTGGTCTTGATCCGAAATGATCGTTCGGTCCCTTCGCGCGATAGATGCAGCAGCCATGGCCGAGGTCCATGCTGCGAGCTTTGATCGCCCTTGGCCCGCGTTGGACATGGCTGTGCATATAGAGCGCGACCTTT
>CAWUKE010000104.1:0-7690 GCA_963922935.1 uncultured Alphaproteobacteria bacterium
ACCCGCGCTCCGGCGCGGGTTTTTTGTTGGGGCTTTTGAAGGGGTGCGATCAATCAGATCGTCCCATTCGGAGATTTGGCGGGGTCCGCTGACTCGGGACGCCCATCCCCATTTTGCAAACAGCTCTATCAGCCAGGCCCCCGGGTCAAGCTGTCCCATCTCTAACCCGATCCGCGCGGACTCAGGAAAGGCATGGTGATTACTATGCCAGCATTCGCCGTGCGTGATCAGACCTGTCAGAGGCGCGCGCCAGTCTGCGGCTTGGACGCCCGCGCCTTTAACAGCGTAACGCCCCGGCTCAGATTGCGCTTCTGGCCGGTGGCAGATGTGGGTCACGGACCAATGGCCAATCGTGCTGACGGCAACGCGCGCACACACGCCCCATAAGACCAACGCCCAACCCCCGATGAGAAAAAGGCCGCCCGCGAGGGCCATTTGATGGACCCGCCAATAGCGGTTGAGGTGGGTATAGAAAGGATCCGTCGTCCATTTGTCTTCAATTTTGAACCGGGGTGGGTGCGCGAAATCGAACCGATAGAAAAGCTGCCAGCTTATATCGCGCCAATAGTGACGACGATGGCTAAAAAAGTCATGGCATTGCGGTTGGCGCTGCGCCCAGTCACGCTTGTCGTGCACACGGATAATCTGCGCTGGGCCGCCAATTCCCACCAGCGTGCCCAGATAGATGAGCGCGCGTTCGAGCCAGACTTTCGCGTCCCAACTGCGGTGGATCATCAGGCGGTGCATGCCGACACTGTGACCGAGCAGCAGGCTGACATAGAGGCTGACAAAAAAGAGGATCACTGCCACGGGTGTGGCGAAGAAAGGGGCGGCTAAGGCGCCCATGATCATAACACTATTCCAAAGCGCTTTGGCTGGATCAAGGCGCACGTGACCTTCGCACGGATTAGCGCCGCGTCCGTCGATTCTATAGACGGGGGCCATCATGTGGGCTCACTCCCACCTGTCACGATCTCCGCAAGCGCATAGTCCAGCCCGTCGCGCAGGGCCGCTCTCATCGGGGGTCCGAAATACCAGGCGGGGGCGAGCTTGCGCTCATAGCTGACCGTTATGGTCACTTCGGTCTGGCCACTGTCCATCGGCCGCAGGTCCATCGCCCAGGTCTCAAACCGCATATAATGGGACAGATAGCTGTCATCATGAACGAAATTGGCGCGCAGCCGTGTCGGCGTGCTCTCAGAAAACTCCATCACGCTGGTCCCGCGATGCACATTGATAAAGGGCACGCCCCAGCGACGATATTCTAGATGCGCTGTGTGTCGCGCACCCACGGCGATGGATTTGGCCTCGACCGCCACGGGCCGCGGGAAGAGTGAGAGCCAGCGCGTGCGGCCTTCATCCGGATATTGATGGTCAATAATATTGGCTTGAATTTGCTCTGGCGTCAGGTCGAGGATGGCGCTGCGGCTGACCACCACGTCGCGGCTGGGCCCAAAGCCGCGAATACCGTCCAGCGACAGGATGATGATCAGCAAGGGAATCGCGGAGAGACGAAAAACGTCGCTAATATTTTTCTGCCGTTCACGCTCATCGAGCCTGATCCGCGCCTCGCTCGGCGGGGTTACCGCGATGCCGACCACGGCAAAGACGAAATAGATCGGCAAAAACATCAAGACACAAAGGAA
Source organism: uncultured Alphaproteobacteria bacterium (assembly GCA_963922935.1). GTDB lineage: Bacteria > Pseudomonadota > Alphaproteobacteria > Caulobacterales > Maricaulaceae > Litorimonas. The sequence continues at coordinate 1,647 of CAWUKE010000104.1, forward strand.
GCCCTCAAACAGCAGCAGTGATGTGGCGAGCATCACAATCAGCGCGCTGCGCATATGCCGCCACAGGCGAATGCCGAAACTATGCCCGTAAGGGTGCGGCGTGAAGAAATAGATTAGCAGCCCAACGATGTAAGGGATCAGAACATAAAGGATCGCACTTTCGCGCATCCACTCCACATTGAGCGCAACACGCACCAGCCCCGTCGCGAAAGCAATCAGCAGCAGATAGCGCAGCCAAACCGGCTTTGGCCCACCCCGGCTCAGGCGATAGAAAAGGCCGGGCTTGGGAGGCGGGGTCATGAGCGTCTCGCCCCCTTAGGCCTTACTCAGGCCCAGCAGGGCGACGATCCGGTCGCCGAGCCGCACCAGCCGGGTCAGGGTCCGTACGGGCAAAGCCTGCATCTGGCTGTACCAGCGGTCCATATCAGCGGTAAACGCATGCATTTCGCGCAGGCGGCGGCGTTGTTCATCGCTGACCCCCGCGTCGCCCTCCGCATCGCTTAAACAATGGGCGAGTGTTTCCAGCGCGGGGTCGATCTCGCGCGCTTTGCGCACAGCCGCAATGCGACGGGCCAATTCCCACACTTCGGTCTCTGCCGTGAAATGATCGCGCCGATCGCCGCTGACAGGAACGCGTCGGATGATTTTGTAGCCCATCAGCTCTTTTAAGCTGTTGCTCACATTGCTGCGCGCAATGCCAAGCGTCTCAGAAATCACGTCAGCGGGCAGGGGCTTTTCACTAATATAAAGCAGCGCATGGATCTGTGCGATGGAACGATTGACCCCCCATTGTTGGCCCATATCACCCCAGTGCAAAATAAACCGCCGCACCGCCTCGGGCATCACGTCAATCGTTTTCGTAATTTCTGTCATGACAGAAATATATGAAAGGATGGGTGGAAAGGCAAGGGGGTGGGCCTAAAGTTCTGAAGCACTAAAAATTTTTCAAAGTGCGCCCCAGCCGAAACGCATCTCACCCCCAATCAAGTTGACGGCAGGCTCCGGCGTTAGCCGAGTAAGGTGTGGCTTCGGCTAGCGTCTTTTAGGGGGTCACTGCGAGAGCGGCTATGGTTTGGTTGAAGGCCATCCTTCACCGTCATCCCGGACGAGGCCGCAGGCCGATGATCCGGGGTCTTGTGTCTAATCCGACCACCAGCGTGTCTGTATAACCTTCAGATCCCGGCTCTTTCGCTTCGCTGCGGCCGGGATGACAGAGGAAACATAGGTCTTCCCCGGCAATAAATGCCGGGGACGATGTCGAGTTTGGACGGCCATGATCAGGTCATCCGCTTTAATTACCCCTTAACCCTATCCCTTGACGGGTCGTTCGCTTGAATTTGCTAAATAGAGAGAATGTATCCGGTTGGGAGGGATGCGGGACGCTGTGTGGGGCAGCGATTTGACGCCAAGAAATGGCAGCGTTTTTCGCTGGCAGCTCTCGGTTTATGCTTGTGCTTATCACAGCCAGTCTCTGCAGACGTTGTCGATAGACCTTTTTTGCGTACTGGCCCTGTTGTGGTCGTCTTTGGCGCGAGCGACTATCTGGAGGACGGCGGGACGGCACCCATCGTCGGAGATTTCCTTCTCTTGGATGACGCCTCGACAGGCGGTTCCGGGCAGGCGGGCAGTGATCTGATCACCGGCGATCTACGGCCAATCAATTATAATGGAAACCGGTTCAACCCGATCAATAGCCCTGAAGAAGCGGGCTTTGAATATACGATCACGGATCCGACTTTTGGTGGGGCCTTTAATAGTGCGGGCCCGCACCAGACGTTGGATGGCAATGATAGCTATGATGCGTTTGGCTTAGATGAGACGACAGATATTACGCGGCAAGGCGGTGGGGGCCGGGCCTCTCGTTTTTTTGTCGCCTCTAATGCGCCCTTTGATATTTTTGCGCAGGCGACAAACCTGACCAATACGGGCGGGTTTAGTTCGCTCGGTTATGAAAATATCCGCTTCCGCTTTCGAATGCAGACAAGCGGCGGCGGCGGGGCGAACCGCTGGGGCGCAGCTGCGCAGGATCCGTCTGTCGGCGGCAGCGGCGTTGTCTTGGGAGCGTTTGGCGGGCCTTTGACGACGCTCGATGATATTGCCAGTGCCTCGCCGGTGAAGATTTATGATGGCGGGCGTCGCACGGCGGCCAGCCGAGGGAATATCCTGGAACAGGCCGTAGGGTTTCAGGCGCGGTATAATCTGCGACGCGCAGGAGCGGCAGCGAGCGCCAACGCGTTTGATTTCTCCCTCGGGACCGGGACGCTGGCTGCGGATGTCACTTATACGATCTATTCGCCCTAAATTGAATTCAGGGCCAAAGTGCAGACCTCATCCCCGCTCATCCCACATATAATAAAGACTATGGCCCACCTTGGTGGGTGACTTTTGCAAAAGACTAGTCTATGGTCATCCTAAAGGGGGTTACTTGAAATCTTGGATCGTCCAAGTCGATAAGTAACCGATCACCCTCCAGACGACGGAGAGGCCATGGCTAGCCCCACAAAAGGGGACGCGCCGAAAACGGACCAAAAAGCACCTGCTCTTAAAGCAGCTGCGCCTTCTGCGTTGGGTAAACGCCGCGCACCACCACAAACCGAAAAATCTCTATCCGCGTCTAAGCGAGATGCGCTCTGGCTGTCTGCGATTGCGAATAATCGGGATGCAAAAGCCCTCACAGATTTGTTCGATGTCTATTCGCCGAAACTCAAAGGCTGGTTGATGGCGCGGGGCGCTGCGGCGGCGACGGCGGAAGATGTCGTCCAAGATGTGATGCTTAAGGTTTGGACGGGTGCTAAGATGTTTGACCCGTCTAAGGCCAGCTTTGCGACCTGGGTCTACCGCATGACGCGCAACCGCTGGATTGATCATCAGCGCAAACATGGCCGTATGGATGTGCGTGATCCGGAGCTTATGAAAACGATCGCGGATGACGAAGTGCCGTCGGCTGAAGTCGGTTTTATGGAGCAGGAAGATACGAGCTGGCTGGCCGAAGAAATTGCGCTTTTGACCGACTCGCAGCGTCAGGCGATCACCATGGCCTATATGCAATTCATGACCCATAAAGAGATCGCGGAAAAGACGGGTTTGCCTCTAGGCACAGTCAAAACACGAATTCGCTCAGCGATGCAGGCGCTCAAATCCAACATGCGCGCGCGCGACCGCAACGGCTAAGCGCCTAAATTAACGCCGCCAGCGATTGCGGCGCTTCACAACAGAAAACGGGGAGCGGACCAGCGCAGGCCCAACGGTCGAGCGTTGATCGCCGGGCGGGACAGCGCTGCGGCGCGTTCGGATCATTCGCGGCAGTCCGGTCAAGCCGTGCCACAGACCCTTTGCTGTGGGCCGAAAGCGGCCCTGGCGGAAAAGGCTCCAGACCAAATAGGCGAGGTTAGCCGACAGCATAAAGGGGCTGAGGAGCAAGGCGAGGCCAGCTGGCATGGATTTCGCCCATGTCCAGATCCGGTTTCGTGTGCCGTGATAGACGGCGAACGGCGAGGCTTCGCCGGTCAAGGCACTGCCGACATGATCGACAATTGCGTCATGAACTTGAATGGCGCGATGCCCCAGACGCCGGAAGCGCAGGGCCAAGTCTACATCTTCGTGATAGCAGAAGAAGCGCGCATCAAAGCCGCCAAGGGCCTCGAAAACGTCGCGACGATAGGCGGCGGCGGCGGCGCAGGGGCCGAAAACGGGATAGTCTTCTGTGATCGTCTCAATCGGGTGGCCATAGCGCGCGCGGTAGGCAATGCCCCACAGGCTGAACTCATCCCCGGCCCCATCAAATCGACTGGGCTCGTTCGCCATGATCTGCATGGACCCAAACATCGCCACACCAGGATGGCGATCTGTGGCGCGCATCAGGTTTGCAAACCAATCCGGGCGGGCGAAGGCATCGGGATTAAGGGCGACAAGCCACGGCGCTTTGGCGTGTTTGGCGGCCAGATTATTGGCCGCCGCAAAGCCCAAATTCTCCCCGGCCTCGATCAATGTGAGACGATCATCCAGCTCTAACGGCGCTAAGGATCCGTCCGTCGAGCCATTATCGACCAGGATGACTTCAAAATCAGAGCGTGTCTGCGCGCGCAGGGCCGCAACACAGCGCTGCAGGTAAGAGCCGCCATTGTAATTGACGATCAAAATAGAGGCGACAGGCGACATAATCACCTCGCGCTTAACATGGGTGGTGACGCGCGACACGTCTTTATGCGGCTTAATGCGGGCGTGATCGCAATCATGTCAGTCTTCAATGACATAAAGGAATTGTTATATGGCGAAATTTTAGGTAGGTGCATCCGCAATCAAAGCCCGCTTAGGGGCTAAATTTACGCGAAAGATATTGTCATGAGCGCCCCACACGATTTTTCGGACTATGTCGTCAAAGACCTGTCCTTGGCGGACTTTGGCCGCAAAGAGCTGGATATTGCTGAAACAGAAATGCCAGGCCTGATGGCGCTGCGCGAAGAGTTTGGCGAGAGCAAACCGCTAACCGGCGCGCGCATTGTCGGATCGCTGCATATGACGATCCAGACGGCCGTCCTGATCGAAACCTTGGTCGAACTGGGCGCGGATGTGCGCTGGGCCAGCTGTAATATCTTCTCCACCCAAGACCATGCGGCGGCAGCGATTGCGGCGGCCAAAATCCCTGTTTTTGCCATCAAAGGCCAAAGCCTGGAAGAGCATTGGGATTATCTGGATCAATCTTTCCAGTTCCCGGAAGGCGCGAACATTATTCTCGACGATGGGGGTGACGCGACGCTTTATGTCTTGCTCGGCGCGCGGGTTGAAGCGGGTGAAACGCACCTTATCGAAGGCGAGCCAACGTCTGAGGAAGAAGCGGCAATTTTTGCACAAATCAAAAAACGGATGGAACAGAGCCCCGGCTGGTTTACGAAAACACGCGATCAAATCGTCGGTGTTTCCGAGGAAACAACCACCGGCGTTCACCGCCTTTATGAATTGCAACGCGATGGCCGCCTGCCATTCCCGGCAATCAATGTGAACGATAGCGTCACCAAGTCGAAGTTCGACAATAAATATGGCTGCAAAGAAAGCCTCGTCGACGGCATTCGCCGCGCGACTGACACGATGATGGCAGGCAAAACCGCGGTCGTGCTCGGTTATGGCGATGTCGGCAAGGGCTCTGCTGCGAGTTTGCGCGGGGCGGGCGCACGCGTGAAGGTGACCGAAGTCGATCCGATCTGCGCGCTACAAGCCGCAATGGACGGTTTTGAAGTCACGACGTTGGAAGACACGGTCAAAGACGCCGATATCTTTATCACGACGACGGGCAATAAAGACGTGATCCGCATCGAGCATATGCGCGAGATGAAAGACATGGCGATCGTCGGCAATATCGGTCACTTTGATAATGAGATCCAAGTCGCGGCCCTGCGCAATCACAAATGGACCAACATTAAAGATCAGGTCGATATGATCGAATTTCCCGCTGGGAACCGGATGATCCTTCTCTCCGAAGGGCGCTTGCTGAACCTCGGTAATGCGACAGGCCACCCGAGCTTTGTGATGTCAGCCTCCTTCACCAACCAAGTCCTGGCCCAAATTGAGCTGTGGGAAGATAGCCAGCGCAAGACACCGAAATATGCGAACGAAGTCTATATGTTGCCTAAGCATTTGGACGAAAAAGTCGCGCGTCTGCATCTGGCGAAGATTGGCGCAAAGCTGACGGAAATGAGCCGGGAACAGGCGGATTATATCGGGGTTAAACCCGAAGGTCCGTACAAGCCGGAACATTATCGGTATTAAATATTCTCTGTCATCCCGGCCAAGCGGCGTAAGCCGTGCAGAGCCGGGACCTGACGGAAGAGCATCTACGTTGGCATTTTGCCGTTAGGTCCCGGCTCTCCCTTCGGTCGGCCGGGATGACAGAATAAAATAGAGCCCACTATGTCACGCCAATCTTACGAATTTACCTCCGAGTCCGTCTCCGAAGGTCATCCGGATAAAGTGTCTGATCGCATCTCTGACGAGATTGTTGACCTGTTCTTTCGCGAAGCTCTGAAGACGGGCATGGACCCGTGGCAGGT
>CAWUKE010000105.1:0-7680 GCA_963922935.1 uncultured Alphaproteobacteria bacterium
GATTATCCTGACCTGAAAGCCAATGAAAATTTCCTCGACCTGCAAAACGAGCTGTCTGAGACAGAAGATAAAATCGAATTTGCCCGCCGCTTTTACAATGGCGCGGTCCGGGAAATGAATATCGCTGTGAAGACGATCCCCTATAATTTTGTCGCCGGACCCTTCGGCTTTCGAGAATGGGCGTATTTTGAAGCCGATGAGAGCGCCATCAACGCGCCAGACGTGGACTTTAACTAATGCGCGTTTTTCTCGGTCTCTGCCTGTCCCTTCTCTGGGCTGTTGCGGCGTTTGCCCAGGAACGCATCACGAATTTTGACGTCGATATTCAGGTCGAAACCTCCGGCGACATTGTCATCACAGAGACCTTAGGCGTCATCAGCGAAGGCCAGGCTATTCGGCGGGGTATTTTCCGTGAACTCCCAGCCAACTACACCTTTATGGGCGTGAAGCAGATCTATGATTACGACCTGCTGTCGGTCACACGGAACGGGCAGAATGAACCGTTTTCGATTTCCTTCAATGGGAATGCAGAAACCTGGCGGATTGGACAACGAAACGTCTTCCTCGATCCAGGCCTGCACACTTACGAAATCCGATACCGCGTGCCAGGTGCGGTCCGCCGCCATAATGACAAGGACGAAGTCTATTGGAACGCCACAGGCAATTATTGGCAATTCCCCATTGAGCGCGCGAGTAGTACCGTCACCTTCCCACTTGGAGCGGACATATTTGAAACCGCGGCCTATACGGGTGGTTTTCGACAAAGTGGATCTGACTACACTGCTGAAACGGCGGGTAATCAAGTCAACTTTCAAGCCACACGCACGCTTCGTCCAGGCGAAGGGCTGACCGTCGCTGCCAGCATTCAAAAAGGCATTGTCGACCCTTTATCAGACGCGCGACTGCGGGAGCTTTGGTGGATCCGGAACGGCGGCATGATCATTCTGGCCGTCGGCGGCCTTCTGATCTTTGCTTACTATTTCGTGGCGTGGTCTTTAATCGGTCGTGATCCGCCCAAGCCGCCCGTCTTTGCGCGCTACGAACCGCCGACCGGATATTCTGCGGCGGCGACACACGCCATCTATCACCGCGGACTGAAGGATAAGGACTGGCTCACGGCCATGTTAATGCAGCTCTCAACTGACGATTTCATCGATATTGAGGCAGAAAAGAAAACGACCACAATTACGCAAATAGAGTTCCCACGTCAGTGTAAAGACGGAGCCAAGTTGCTTGAATACTTAGGCCTGTCCACGGGACGATCCGTTGTGATGGACGGAAAAACCGATAGCAAACTGTTCAAAGGGGTCTACAAGTTCGGGTCTCACCTCATGAAGCAATATGGGCGCGATTATTACCGCTCTAATCTCGGCTGGTCTTTCCTCGGCATCGGGGCCACCATCGCGCTGCTCATTTTCCTCTTTAACGCGGACGTTGCCCGAGGCCCTATCGTTGTTGGGATGATTATCGCCCTCGCCTTGATGAGCGCTCTCTTCCTCTGGCTGCTGCCCGCCCCGACCGGGAAAGGAAACACGATCAGAGCTGAAATTGAAGGGTTCCGGCTCTATCTCAAGACGGCGGAAAAAGACCGGATCAATACAGCCAATCCGCTGGGTGATGAACCCCCTCTTATGAGCGTGGAACTCTATGAACGGTTCCTGCCTTATGCAGTCGCTTTAGGCGTGGAAAAGCCTTGGACCGACTATTTTGAAACGGTTCTACCAAAAGAGGCGAAAGAGTACCAACCGAGCTATGCGCGCGGTTCCCGGATTACGTCAGGGCGAAATCCGATCGATTTCAACAAGTCTCTTTCCAAAGCGCTCACGGCGGGCGTCGCAGCAGCGGCTCCCGTTTCACAATCGTCGAGTTCTGGTGGCTTTTCCTCCGGCTCCAGTGGGGGCGGCTTTTCCGGCGGCGGCGGTGGCGGCGGCGGCGGTGGCGGCTGGTAGCCCGACCCAGAACTAACAGGGGGAAATCATGGATATTCCAAGACGACACATGCTGGCTGGACTAGCCTTAGGGGTTGGCGCGCTGAGCGCGTGTCAGAACCAGACCACGACCAGCGCGCAAGACACAAATGAGACCGAACCGAGAGCAACCCCGCCGCAAGGCCGACAGCTTTCCGAGACTGACCTTGAAGACGCCCTCGTCGGGTCGAGCTATCTGGGAACGGGCGGCGGTGGAAGCCTATCTGAAGCAAGAGAGATTATCGCCAAAGACCTCGCCGATGGTTTGACCTTTCGGATGATCAGCGTTGCTTCTTTGCCGGATGCGGCGCGCGTCGCCTGCCCCTACGGTTTGGGCAGTATCGCGCCGGGAAGCGAGGTCGAAGATCCCGCTGTACCTTTTCCCGTCCAGAACGCGTTTGAACTTTTGCAAGACTATGTCGGCCAGCCCTTCGCCGCCGTCATTATGGGGGAGATCGGACCGGGCAGCCTTGCCGATGGTTTATCTGTCGCCGCGCGATTAGGTGTCCCCGCCCTGGATGCTGATACAGTGGGACGTGCTGTGCCCGAAATTAATCAGCATTCCGTCAAAGTGTCCGGCACACCCCTCACCCCGGTGGCTTGTGTCACGCAACAGGGTGATGAGATTATCTTGCGAGATGTTCTGGACCCGAAACGCCCTGAAGCCGTCTTGCGGTCGATTGCGGCAACGAGCGGCGTGGTCGGCGTTGTCGATAGTCCGATCACGGGCGCAACAGCGAAAAAACCTGGTGTGCTTGTCCAAAACAGCCTCAGCCTTGCCATGGCGATTGGCCGGGCCGTGCGCGAAGCCAAAGCGGCCGGAGAAGACGCGATCGAGGCCGCGCGGATCGCGGGCGATGGCTATCTCCTCTTCAAAGGGACCGTGGCGCAATCCGAATGGGCCGATGACGGCGGGTTCTTGGAAGGCACTGTTGACCTGGTAGGCACAGGAAACTTTTCCGGCCAGAGCTTCCAGACCCGCTATAAGAATGAGCATCTGATTGCGCGCCGCAACGGAGAAGTCGTCGCCACCGCGCCGGACCTGATCCAGATCGTTGACGACGCCCGCGCGGAAGGTATCGACAATCCTGATTTCACAGTTGGCCAAGTCGTCACCGTCCTCGGCTTCCGGTCTGACCCACTCTGGCGGACAGAGGCCGGCCTCGCCGTCTTCGGCCCGCGCTATTTCGGCTATGATGTGGATTATGTGCCGATAGAGGCGCGGTTGGGGGACTAATCCCGCAACCCTTCCAATGTCCGCCGCGCCGCGATCCAGTCAGGATCAATTTTCAGCCGGGTCGCGATCTTGTCAGTCGGACGCAGGATACGCCAAAACGGCGCGACGTCTTCGGCTGACTGGCCCGCTTCCAATTGTTCAATCGCTGCGTCCGCGCTCATTCGCACAAAAATCGCTGTGCTTACGGGACAACTCGCGTCACATTTATGGCGGCGGGCGAGTTCATTGCGCATACCAGGTACCGTCCGGTGCTGGCCTTCCGGGATGGCGCGGATATAGGCATCGACGATCATCGGTGTGGCGACGAACATCATCTGTCCAGCCTTGATCCCGGCGAAGTCAGACTCAAGCCTGACCTTCTTTTCTGTCTTCTTGCGGCATATTTTTTCTGTCGCGCTTAAAGCCATCATCGCATCCTCTTTGTTTCGGACGAATTAGACCAAGCGTAGCGGCGCTCAAACACCCCAAAATAACGCCATTAAGTTCATGGGGTTAGCGACAATCGCCCTAGGATTTCGTTTTGGCTTTCGTCGCTTTCGAGGCTGGCTTCCGCTTAGGGGCCGCTTTTCTAGGCGGTGTCGGCAAATTCCCAACGGGGACCTGATGGATCACGCGCTGCGGTAAGGGCATGGAAATCCCGGCTTCACGAAGCGCGCGCCAGATGGCAAAGTTGAGATCAGACGTGAATTTATTCGGCCCGTCATCAATCCCTTCGCACCAAAACTCGACAGCGAAATTGATCCCACTTTCCCCAAATTCACGCAGCTCTAAGTCAGGTTCTTCCGGTTCTTGCAGGACGGAAGGATGAGCGCTGACGGCCGGGATGACGATATCCTCTAACCGATCAATATCCGTTTCATAGCCCACACTAAAATAGACCTCGTAGCGCTGACGCGGGTCTTTATGCGTCCAGTTTTCATAGGCGTTTTCGATAAAGACGGTGTTCGGCACCATAATGTCTTTACCGTCGGTCGTCTCAACCGTTGTGGAACGCATATTGATCGCTTCGACAAAGCCTTCCCGGCCATCATCGAGGCTTACAAAATCCCCAACGCGGACGGATCGATCGAGCAGAATGATCAAACCTGAGACAAAGTTTGCCGCGACGGGCTGCAGCCCTAAACCAATCCCTAAGCCGACGGCGCCGAAAGCAACGGCTAGACCCCCCAACGGAATTTTCGCAGCTTCGAAAGCGAGGACAATGACCAGCCCAAAAATGATAACTTGGAAGATTTTAGCGAGAATTTCTCTCAGCCCAACATCCAAGCTTTCCTGGGCGCGGATTGCACTTTGACCGCGCTGATTACCAAGATTGCCCAGCCAGAAAAACAGGCCGCCAAAGATAATCAGATTGATGACAGATAAGGCAGACACGCCCTCTTCGCCCATAGGTAGGATCGTGAAATCCCCTAAGTAGGCTGTCAGATCATCAAAATAGCCCAGGACAATAATCAGGGCGAGCGGCACCAAAACCCAAATCGCCACCTTTTGATAAAGCGGATCGGCGACAAAGGTTTTGATCGCCCTATAGACGAGAAAGACCGTGGCGAGGCTTTGGGCGATTTTAACCAGCCAGTTTTCCCCTAGCGAAGACACCCCCGCTAGAACGGACGCAAAGACGGCCAGCAAACCCACCAAGAGGACCGCGCGCAAAAATGCGCTCGCGCGGAAAACAATATCTCTGACTTTGTAAAGAGACGCGTCTTCTGCCGGCGCTTCACGGAAAAAGGGGATGGCCGCCTTCAACCGTTTCGCGATCATTGGCGCAATAAAAATGGCAATCGCAATCGCGCCAACTTGCGCCAGAAACGCCGGGCTTTGCAGCCAGACCAAAAGTTGCGCCAGAAACTCTTCGCCGCGCGTCTGTAGCTCCGTCAGGTCCATCTTTGCAGTCTCTCTCTAGCGGCGTAGGTCTGGATTAGCTCAACACATTCAGCAGGGCTTCGGCGAGCGTCGGGATAGAACTCGCATTCGCTCCAGCCACATTCATGCGCCCACTATCGGTCATATAGACCGCATGCTCATCACGCAGTCGCTTCGCCTGATCGGCTGTAATGGGCAGCGTGCTGAACATGCCGTTCTGGTTCATCACCGCGCGGGCAATATGCTGACCGCCTTGCACGTCGAGCGCTTCTGAGAGCAGTCTTCGCAATCCCAGCATGCGCGTGCGCATTTCATCGAGTTCGTCCATCCAGAGGCGACGTAGATCACCATTGCTGAGAATACGCTCAACAATCTGGGCCCCATGATCAGGTGGCATTGAAATCAATGTACGTTGAATAGAACCCAGCTGCGTCTGGGCGACTTTCGCCGTTTCAGGTTTGGCGCAAAGCACGCCCAACACACCGACACGTTCTTTATACAGACCGAAATTCTTGGAACAGCTGACCGAGACAATGGCTTGCGGAACTTTCGCAAAAACCTGTCGCAGGCCATAAGTGTCAGGCTCCAAACCATGACCGAGTCCCGCATAAGCCAGGTCAATGAAGGGCAGAAGTCCGCCGTCTAGTAAAACCGGGATCAATTCATCCCATTGCGAGGGCGAAAGATCTGCGCCTGTCGGATTGTGGCAACATCCGTGCAGAACGATTGCATCGCCAGGTTTCGTCTTGGTCTTGAGATGATTGACCATGGCGTCAAAATCGACGCCCAAAGTCTCGCGATCATAATAAGGGTATTTATCCATCTTTAGCCCTGTCGAGCTGATCAATGGAATATGGTTGGCCCATGTCGGTGTTGAGACCCAAACTGTCGCTTCGGGAGCCGCCCGGCGGATGAGCTCTGCGCCCAAACGCAAAGCCCCGGACCCGCCCGCGGCCTGACTGGCCGCAAGACGATCCGCAGCATAGGCTTCGCCCAACATGAGCTCTAACATGAGCTGATTAAAGCCTGCGCGCCCGGTTGTTCCGACGTAGGTCTTCGTCATTTCCTCGCCAAGAATGATCTCTTCGGCTGTCTTGACCGCGCGCATGACCGGGACCGCGCCGCTCGCGTCTTTATAAACGCCGACACCCAAATCGACCTTATGGGGTCGCTCATCGGCCTTGGCCTGTTGCATTAAGGCGATAATGCCGTCGGGGGGAAGTGGGCGTAAATAATCAAACATAAAGCGCCCATAGCGTGAGCTTTCGCAGCTGGGAACGCCCAAATGCGAGGTTTTCCCCTTGGCGGACGCAAATCCCTGTTGCAAACGGACTGAAATTTAGAAGCGACGCAATCTATCTTGAGAAGGCGTTACGAAGGGGAAAGCATGGAAAGTATCATTCAATGGGTCAACGGCGTCGTTTGGGGCTGGCCTATGCTGATTCTCTTGCTCGGCGCGGGGCTTTATTTGACGTTCGGTCTCCGCCTGATGTCGATCGTCAAAATTCCCTATGCGTTCAAGCAGCTCTTCCGCAAACGGGGCGCAAATACCGACGCGGGGGATGTCTCACCCTTCGCGGCGCTTATGACGGCCCTGTCTTCGACGATCGGAACCGGGAACATTGCTGGCGTGGCCGCCGCTATCGCGATTGGCGGTCCGGGTGCTGTTTTCTGGATGTGGATGACCGCAATCGTTGGCACGGCCACAAAGTTTTCTGAAGGCGTCTTGGCGGTTCGGTATCGCGAGATTGATAGCAACGGGAACCGCGTCGGTGGACCCATGTACTACATTAAGAACGGTCTTGGCTCAAAGTGGATGCCACTCGCCCTCGCCTTTGCGTTCTTTGGCATGTTTGCCAGCTGGGGCACTGGCAACTCCATCCAAGCTAACTCCGTCGCAGATGTTCTGAACAGCGAATATAATTTCTCGCCTTGGCTTACGGCCATCATTCTTGCTGGGGCTGCGGCGGCCGTTATCTTAGGCGGGATCAAACGTATCGGGGCTGTCGCCTCTAAGGTCGTGCCCTTTATGGCAGGCATGTATATCCTGCTCGGCCTTATCATCATCTTCATGAACTTCGGCAGTATCGGCGCCGCCTTTAGCCTGATTTTCAAAAGCGCCTTTGGCCTGCAAGAAGCCGGAACCGGCATTTCCATCGGCCTCTTAATGCTGGCCATGCGTATGGGTGTGGCGCGGGGTATTTTCTCAAATGAAGCGGGACAAGGATCTGCACCGATTGCTCACGCCGCGGCGCAGAATAATGATCCCGTCAACCAAGGCACAATTGCTATGCTTGGCACAGTGATTGATACGCTTTTCGTCTGCACCATTACGGCTCTGATTATTTTAACATCAGGCGTGGTTGCACCGGAATGTCTTGCTGGACCGGAAACCCTGGCGCAACTTGCGACAGGGACACAGCCTGCAGGCTGTGACACGGGGGCGCCTCTGACCAGTTCTGCTTTTGCCGCCAACTTTGGCGAACTGGGACGTCATGTAGTCCCTGTTGCGCTGACCATCTTCGCCTTCACGACCATTCTCGGCTGGTCCTATTATGGCGAGCGCTGCGCGGCCTTTATGTTCAGCGAAAAGGCGATCTTCCCCTACCGCTT
>CAWUKE010000106.1:0-7647 GCA_963922935.1 uncultured Alphaproteobacteria bacterium
ACTGACCGTAGTAAGTGCCTTCTTCGCGGACTTCGAACCAAGTTTCGTTGATGATACCGGGTACCGCGTCCATCTTCACGCCAAAGCTCGGTACAGCCCAGCTATGCATATTGTTCACACTGGTCACAAGAACTTTGACCTTGGTGTTGACCGGAACGACGAGCGGCGCGTCTGTGGCCAGAAGGTAGGGCTGCCCAACTTCTTTACTTTGCGTTTCATCCAGCGGGTTTGAGACAAATTCGTCAACATTTTCAAACTCTGGATAGCTATAAAGCCAGTTCCAGGTATTGCCGACCGCTTTCACCGTCAGCTCTGTCTTCGGCAGACGGTCTTGCATGTAGAGCAAGTTCATCGACGGGATCGCGATAATGACCAGAAGGATCACGGGCACCACCGTCCAGATGATCTCGATCAGTGTGTTGTGGGATGTCTTGGACGGGACAGGGTTGGCGCTCTCCCGGAAGCGGATGAGGATGTAGGCCATCAAGCCAAACACGAACACGACGATCGCCGTGATGATGATCAGCACCAAATTGTGGACGTTGATCAGAGCGTCCATCACCGGTGTCGCTGATTCCTGCAGGAACCAGCCGTCTTGGATCGGGCCAACTTGCTTACCCGCATCCTGTGCCGCGGCCATAGCTGCGGTTGCGAGAGCAAGCGAACCGCCTGCCACTAATTTTGTCAAAGCGTGTAACGCGCGCATTTGGTCCTCTTATTCGTACCCGCCAGACATAGCGACCAGCAGTCCCTTTATCGACCCCAATATCAGCCACTTTTGCGATTCTACTGGACGCGGATTGTCGCATCACGCAGGCGGAATCGCAGATAGCCCTTATGTGAGGTATCGTGGGGGCCTCCTACTCCGGCTTTACCGAAAACAAAAGCCCTGATAGCGGAATGGTTTGCAGCGATGTCTGCCCTTGCAGACCTTTGAAAGGCGAAGGATAAAAATGGCCGATTTCGTGTTTGACGATAGCGATCTGGACGCCAGCGCCGCGCAAACGACCTTGGACGCAACCCTGAACGGGGCCGATGATGGCGAGCTTTTTGTGGAGCGGACAAGTTCGGAGGCTCTGACCTTTGATGACGGACGCTTGCGGACCGCCAGCTTTGATAGTGCCCGCGGCTTTGGGCTGCGCTGCGTGTCCGGTGAAGCCAGCGGTTTCGCGCAAGCCTCAGAACTTACACCTGACGCGCTGTCACGCGCGGCAAGCGCGGTGCAACTCGTCAAATCCGGCCATGCGGGCGTGATGAGCGCGCCGCCGAGACGCACGAACAGAGCGCTCTACCCCGATATCGACCCTACAGAAGATCCGGCTTTCGTCGAAAAGGTGGGTCTATTGCAACAAATTGATGCCTTCTGCCGCGCGCTGGACCCGGAAGTGGTCCAGGTCACGGTTAGCCTCGCCGGTAACCGACGGGCCATCGCTATCTTACGCGCGGGGGGTCACCGTATTGACGATATTCGCCCCCTCGTCCGTTTAAACATTCAAATCATTGCCGAACGCAATGGGCGCCGGGAAAGCGGCTATGTCGGCAAAGGCGGTCGCTATAGCTATGATGAGTTGACAGACCCATCCGTCTGGCAACCGCTTGCCCGTGAAGCCCTCCGCCAGGCGCAAGTCAATCTCGAGTCCGTTGACGCGCCCGCTGGGCAGTTAGACGTCGTCCTCGGGCCTGGCTGGCCAGGCGTTCTCCTCCACGAAGCGATGGGACACGGCCTTGAAGGCGATTTCATCCGCAAAGGTACGTCCGCTTTCGCGGGTCAACTGGGCGAGCGCGTCGCCTCCCCCGGCGTGACGATTGTGGATGATGGCACTTTGCCCAATGCGCGCGGGTCGCTGTCTGTCGATGATGAAGGCACGCCGACATCGCGGACGGTTCTAATCGAAGACGGCATTTTGAAAGGCTTTATGCAAGACCGCCTGAATGCGCGCCTTATGGGCGTGGAAGCGACAGGCAATGGCCGTCGCGAGAGCTTTGCCCACTCCCCCATGCCGCGCATGACCAACACCTTCATGCTCGGCGGGGATGTGCCGCAAGCGCAAATGCTCTCGGAACTCAAAGACGGGATTTACGCGTCCAACTTTGGCGGCGGACAGGTGGACATCACCTCCGGCAAATTTGTCTTCCAATGTACCGAAGCCTATCGCGTGCGCGACGGTAAAATCGAAGAACCGCTCAAAGGCGTCACACTAATCGGCGATGGCCCCAAAGTCCTGCAGCAAATTCGCCATGTCGGCGATGATATGGCCCTCGATCCGGGCATCGGCGTCTGCGGCAAAGCGGGACAAGGCGTCCCTGTGGGCGTGGGTCAGCCGAGCCTTTATGTGGAGCAGCTGACCGTGGGCGGGACGGCTTAAGCGATCTACTCTGGGATTTTGCGCCCCAGCTCATCTGTTAGCTTAAAGCTAATCCGCGTCTTCACGCCGGACCGACCGACCGGACGGCCGTCTTCGATCTTTTGGGCATATTTCCATTGCTGCACGGCCCGGACCGACGGGCGGGCGAACAGGCGCTCAGAACAGGATGTCGCCTCAACATTGTAGGGAATACCTTCGGCGCTGACGTTGAAGCGCATCATACAATGACCAGAGCGCTGCGCTTTAGGCGGCATTTGCGGAGCGACCCGAACGGTCGGACCCGCATCCCCAATGATGGCTGTCGGAGCGGGGAGTGATATCTGTGTCGGTTTGAACACATCCGTCGAACCCGTAACCTCGACAATTGCTTCTGTGGGCTTTGCTGATTTGACGCGCTCAATGATGGGAGGCGCGGGCGGCGTTTCTACCCGTTCCAGTTTCGCGATCTTAACCCTTTGCTCGTCAATTATGACCTCTTCAACCTGAGGATTGATTTGCAACTCGGCGATTTCAATAGCATCCTGCGGCTGAAACTCTTCCGAGATTAAGCCCGCCATAACGACGAAAAGCCCCGCTGTTACTATACAGGCGGGCACTGCAACGCTGAGGAATCGTCGCCCTGTTCTCGCTTCAGGCTGAACGATTGTTCCGCTGCGAGACTCGTTTGACATAATCAGACCTATATAATTGCATGGAACTCATACAATTTTACATGGACTGTGTCAAAGCTTCTGATACTTGTGCAAAATGCATCGCTCCACGACTTCCAATTAAGGTACAAAAAAACCCGCCTCAACGGGCGGGTTTCTTTAATCTTGAGCTGTCGAAGGGCTTACGCCTCTTCGGCCTCGGCGCGTTCTCGGTCGATCTTGCCTTTGGCGCTTTCGTCACGGTCGACAAACTCGATGACAGCCATGGGGGCATTGTCGCCGTGGCGGAAACCGGCCTTCATGACGCGGATATAGCCGCCATTGCGTTCCGCATAACGCGGGCCGATAACGTCGAAGAGTTTCTTCGCCTGCTCTTTATTGCGCATGCGCGCAATGGCGATGCGGCGGGAGTTCAGGTCGCCTTTTTTGGCGAGCGTGACCAGCTTTTCCACGAACGGACGAAGTTCTTTCGCCTTAGGCAGCGTGGTCACGATTTGCTCATGCTCGACGAGGCTCGACGCCATATTGGCGAACATGGCTTTGCGGTGGGAGGCCGTCCGGCCTAATTTGCGATGGGCGATGCGATGGCGCATGGCTTTATTCCTTTAGCTTTAAAACGTGCGACTAATTCTGGCAGCGAGCGCTAGAGATGGTCGTCGTATTTCTTGGCAAGTTCTTCGATGTTTTCTGGCGGCCAGTTTGGCGCATCCATGCCGAGGTGCAGACCCATAGCGGCCAGCACTTCTTTGATCTCGTTCAGGGACTTCCGACCAAAGTTTGGCGTGCGAAGCATTTCGGCCTCGGACTTTTGGATCAGATCACCAATATAAACGATATTGTCGTTCTTCAGGCAGTTGGCCGAACGGACAGACAGTTCCAGCTCGTCCACTTTACGCAGAAGGGCCGGGTTAAAGTCGAGCTCTGGCTTCTCTTCGCCGCGGACTGTGTCTTCCGGATCGTCGAAGTTCACAAATACCTGGAACTGGTCCTGCAGGATACGCGCTGCGACAGCGACCGCATCTTCGGGTGAGACCGCGCCGTTCGTTTCAATGTCGATCAGCAGCTTGTCATAGTCCAGCACTTGGCCTTCGCGTGTATCTTCGACGCGGTAAGCCACGCGTTTGACGGGCGAGTAAAGTGCATCGACGGAGATCAAGCCAATCGGCGCGTCCTCTGGACGGCTGGCGGACGCTGGCACATATCCTTTGCCGGACGTGATCGTCAGTTCCATACGGATGTCGGCGCCTTCGTCCGCGGTGCAGATGACGTGATCTTTGTTCAGGATCTCAACGTCAGCTGTTTCCTCAATGTCGTGACCCGTGACAGGACCGGCGCCTTGCTTACGCAGCAGGACTTTCTTCGGGCCGTCCGCGTGCAGACGCACAGTCAGGCCTTTAATGTTGAGGATGATGTTCGTGACGTCCTCACGCACGCCTGGAATGGACGTAAATTCGTGGACGATCCCGTCGATCTGAACCGCAGAAACAGCGGAGCCTTGCAGCGATGACAGCAGCACACGACGCAACGCATTACCGAGCGTCATGCCGAAGCCGCGCTCGAGTGGTTCTGCCGTGATTGTCGCCTTGCGCTCTGGCGCTTTAGAAGGTTCAATCTCGGGGTTGATTGGGCGGATAAGTTCCTGCCAGTTTTTCTCAATCATGATAACTCTCTGATATGGAGTGGCTCTTCCGTCGAAGAGCATGGTCACGCGCGACAGACGTCTCTGGCGCGCGCCGAGAGGCGGTTAAACGCGGCGACGCTTTGGTGGGCGGCAGCCATTGTGCGGGATCGGAGTCACGTCACGGATCGTTGTGATCGTAAAGCCGGCCGCTTGCAGCGCACGAACCGCGCTTTCACGACCAGAGCCTGGACCGTTCACATTGACTTCCAGCGTGTTCATGCCGTGATCGGCCGCTTTTTTCGCTGCGTCTTCAGCGGCAACCTGCGCCGCATAAGGCGTCGACTTACGAGACCCTTTGAAGCCCATCGCACCGGCGGAGCTCCAAGAGACGGCATTGCCTTGCGCGTCTGTGATCGTGATGATTGTGTTGTTGAATGTAGAATTCACGTGGGCAACGCCTGACGTGATATTCTTGCGATCCGCGCGGCGGACGCGACCGGGTTCCTTGGCCATCTATCCGTTCCTTACTTCTTCTTGCCGGCGATCGGCTTAGCGGGACCCTTGCGGGTGCGGGCGTTCGTATGTGTGCGCTGACCGCGGACAGGCAGGCCACGACGGTGACGCAGACCACGATAGTTACCCATATCCATGAGGCGCTTAATGTTCTGGCTGACTTCACGGCGAAGATCCCCTTCCACCATGTGGTCACGGTCGATCGTTTCGCGAATGTTCAGGACTTCCGCATCGGTCAGATCTTGGACGCGGCGGTCATCGGCGATACCGACGGCATCGCAGATTTCTTTGGCTTTGGCGGGGCCAATGCCGTGAATATATCGGAGCGCGATGGTCACGCGCTTATTGGTGGGGATATTGACCCCTGCTATACGAGCCATCGTGGTTCGTTCCTTCTTCGCCTGGCGTGCCCCTTCGTCACCATGACCGAGACCGCTTCAGCCCGCTTTCGCTAGGCTTCTGGTTGAAATTTCCCATAGGGAAAAGGGCGGATTACGCGCCGCCCTATCGCAAGTGCGCCCACATAGGCCCGAGTCTTAACAACGTCAACAGGGATGAGTCAGTGTTGAGACAGTAAAACCAACGCTGACATAACGCGCTTTAGGCCGTGACAGCGGCCTTTACGTGATCCACCACATCCGCGACTGACGCCGATACATCTTCGATGCTGGCCATGCCATTGACTTCGGACAGCTTCCCCTGCTCCGCATAGTAAGGCAGCAGCGGGGCGGTTTGACGGTTATATGTCGCCAAACGGTCTTTGAACGTCTCGGGATTGTCATCCTTCCGCCCCTGCTCTTCAAAGCGGATCGCAATGCGTTCGACGAGTTTGCTATCATCGACCTTCAGGCGGATGACCGTATTAATCTTCATGTTGCGAGCAAGCAGCGCGGCATCCAGCGCTTCGGCTTGCGCGACCGTGCGCGGGAAGCCATCAAAGATGAAGCCCGGCGCATCCGTTTGCGTGTCGAGCTGCTCTTCGATCAAAGCCACAACGATTTCATCTGAGACCAGAGTTCCGGCTTCCAATATGCTTTTGACCTGATTGCCGAGCTCTGAGCCGGACTTCACGGCGGCGCGAAGCATATCCCCGGTTGAGAGCTGCACGAGGCCGTAATCCGCGACAAGCTTTTTCGCCTGTGTGCCTTTGCCCGCCGCGGGCGGGCCAAACAGAATTACATTGAATTTTGTCTCAGCCATCAGAGTGACCCCCCTTCGGTCAATCACATGCAGTCTTGATAATCCGACGTCTATACGCCCTATGTCTTACCTTTGGCGCGACGCCGCATACGGCTCTTCTTGATAAGACCCTCATATTGGTGCGCAATCAAGTGGGATTGAATTTGACTGACCGTATCCAGTGTCACGGAGACGATAATCAGCAAGCTCATCCCACCGATCAGCATCGCCACACTTGGCGGAATACCGCTATTCTGGGCGATCACGATCTCTGGCACCACACAGACGAAGGCCACGTAAACTGCGCCGATAAAGGTCAGGCGTGACAGAACATAGCTGAGGTAATCTGCTGTCCGCGCCCCCGGGCGAATACCCGGAATAAAGCCGCCATTCTTGCGTAGATTGTCCGCCACATCATCGGGCTTAAACACGTAAGGCACATAGAAGTAACAGAAGAAGATGATCAGCAGGCCATAGAGGACGAGATAGATAGGTTGACCATAACCCAGCGCGGCAAGGATCGTTGTGCCTAGACCGCCTGCGCCAGACCCGTCAGCACCGAGCATCAGCGGCGCCATGGTTGTCGGCAGGATCAAAAGTGAACTCGCAAAGATCGGTGGAATCACGCCCGCCGTGTTGAGCTTCAGCGGCATGAAAGAGCTTTCGCCACCAAATTGTCGCCCGCGGGCCATTTGCCGCTTCGGATATTGGACAAGCAATCGCCGCTGCGCGCGCTCTACGAACACGATCAAAACAGACAGGGCGATGAACATAACGATCAGGAAGATCAGAAGCTGCGTCGAGACGACAGAGGACGTGCTGTTCAGCGAGAAGACCTGGAAGATCGCGCGCGGCAATTCGGCCACAATAGACGCAAAGATGATGATCGACAGACCGTTACCGACGCCCCGCGACGTGATCTGTTCACCGAGCCACATCAGGAACATCGTCCCGGCTACCAGGGTGATGACAGCAGAGGCTTGGAAGAACAGGCCCGGCTGGATCGCTGCGCCACTGGATTCAATCAATTTCGCCACGCCAAAGGCCTGGAATGTCGCGAGCAGAAGCGTCAGGTAACGTGTATATTGGTTGATCTGCTGACGGCCCTGTTGACCTTCTTTATCGAGCTCTTTGAGCGACGGGATCGAGCCCTTCATCAGCGTCATAATAATCGACGCCGAGATATAGGGCATAACGTTCAAGGCGAAAACCGCCATACGTTCGACGGCCCCGCCAGAGAACATGTTCAAGCGATCGCCAAAACCACCGGACGTCCCAGCGTCTAGAAAGCTTTGGAACTGCGCGAGGTTCACACCCG
>CAWUKE010000107.1:0-7580 GCA_963922935.1 uncultured Alphaproteobacteria bacterium
GGGCTGTGCGTCTGCCCGGCGCGCTGCAAAAGGTTTTAGCGGATCGTTATCCCGATGCGGTGGCCCGCCTCCTCGGCGAAGCCATGCTCGTCGGTGCTTTAGTGGCGCGCGCTCTGAAATTCGACGGACGCCTTGTGGTGCAATGCCACGGCACAAATGACGGGGCTGTCAGCCTTTTGATGGCCGATTGCACGACAGATGGCCGGATTCGCGGCTATGCGCGCTATGATGAGGATGCGCTGAAGTCTGTTATGCTCGATCACCGCAATCCTGGCGCTGATGCGCTGTTGGGTGGCGGGACCTTTTCCATGACAATCGATCAAGGCCCCGACATGGACCAATATCAGGGCCTCGCTGCGATTGAAGGCAGTCGTCTCTCCGATTGTGCCGAACATTTCTTCCAACAATCCGATCAAATCCCGACCATGATCCGCCTCGCCGTTGGGCAGGACATTCACGATGACGGGGCGCATTGGACCGGTGGCGGCATGATGATCCAACGTGTTGCCGAAGACCAAGCCCGCGGCGAGACCGATAATGTCTATGAGACCGCTAAAGCCTTGATGGCGACGGTCGAAGATGCGGAATTAATCGATCCGGATTTGCCGATGGATCGCCTGCTCTATCGCTTGTTCAACGAAGACGGTGTGCGCGTGTTGGAACGCTTTGACGTGACGTCCGAATGCCGCTGCTCGCCGGATCGCCTGGAAAGCACACTGCGCAGCTTTGAGGCCAGTGCGCGGGAAGAGATGGCTGATGATGACGGCATGATCCGCGCAACGTGCGAGTTTTGCGGGAAGGAATTTGTATTTTCATTGGCTTCGGGACAACTAGGACCTGTCCCACAACAGAAGGGCAGCTCACGGAACGAACAGAGTGAGTGAGTAAGGTGTTCTTCTGTTAGCCGGCGTAGCCGCTGAGCGAAGCGAAAGTCATTTGAGAAACAATCGCCTAGACCTTTATCTCGCTTCGCTCGGGTCCTTACGGACGCTAGCCGAAGCCACACCTTGCTCGCTTTGCTGCGCGAGCTGCGTTTCGGCTGTAGTCACGCTTAGGGACCAGTGCGCAACACTGTGCCATTAAGCCCGCCAAAACGCTGGCGTCACCACAACAAGCGCCGTCACAATTTCCAATCGTCCGATAATCATCCCGCTTAGCAGGATCCATTTTGCTGTGCCGGGGAGCTCTTGATAGGTTCCGCTTGGACCGATGATCTCGCCTAGGCCTGGTCCGACATTAGCGACGGCGCTGCCTGCGCCGCTCCATGCGGTGAGCGGGTCGAGCCCGATCCCGCTGAGCAACCCTGCCGTCACGGACACAGTGACGAAGAAAATAAAGAAATAACCCAAAACGGAATAGACAACCGCGTCCGTCAGGGCGGTTCCACCATAGCGCATCGGAGCAACCGCATGAGGCCGCGGCATTCTAAATAAATAGGCCCGCAAAGCCTCCAACGCGACTTGGTAGCGGAAGATCTTAATCGAACAGGCGGTCGATCCGGCGCAGCCGCCAATAAACATAAAGAAGAAAAACGCCCCAATCGCGGGCGTACCCCACAGCATATAGTCCGCCGTAGCATAGCCCGTGCCGGTGATGATACTAATCGTGTTAAAGGCGGACAGGCGCAGGCTATAAAATAGACCTTGCTGAGCATCTGGCGATCCCGACGCGCTGAGCATGAACAGCACGAGCATGGTCATAATGAAGATCGTGAACAAAAAGGCGCGCACTTGCGGATCGCGCAGTGGCGCCCCCACCTGCCCTTGCCGGACCATGATCATATACATTCCAAACGGCAGCGCGCCGAGCAGCATGAAGACGCTGCCGACAATATCGGCGCCGCCGTCCATAAACGCCCCCATGGATCCGTCAGAGGTGCTATAGCCCCCTGTCGCAATCGTCGTCATGGAATGGGCAATCGCGTCAAACGCCCCCATCCCTGCGACCATGTAGGAAAACGCACAGGCTGCCGTCAGGACGACATAGATCGCCGCAATATTCAGCGCGATAGACTGCGCTTTGGGCAGGATTTTCTCGCCGACATCAGAGCTTTCCAAGCGGAAGAGCGACATGCCCCCGACGCCGAGCATAGGCAGGACCGCCATCGCCGTCACAATAATCCCGATCCCGCCAATCCATTGCAGGATCGCTCGCCAGAGCAAGATACCTTTGGGCATCGTGTCCAGCCCCGTCATGATCGTTGCGCCCGTCGTGGTGATGCCGGATGTGGCTTCGAACATAGCGTCCGTGAAAGACAGTCGGATCGGGTCCAACATAAACGGCAAACAGGCCAGGGCGGCGAGGATAATCCAGCTAAAGACCGTCAGGATGAACGCACCGCGCGCGCGTAAGTCAGGTTTAGGCTGATAGGTGGTCGTTGCGAGCGCGCCGCCAACCAGCGTCACAAGCAGGCCGGAGACGGCAAACGCCTGCCAGCTTTCATCGCCATAGCCATAATCCACGGCCATAGGCACAAACATCAGCAGGCCCAAGGCCGTGCTCATCAGGCCAATCACAAAGAAAACGGGACGAAGGTCCGGCATAATTTGCCTTAGCGTAATGGGCCTCTATCGCAAGAGGCGGATCGGCCCCCCTTCGCAGATAAGCACGGGCAGATAAGGGCGGGATGAAATTGACTTGTCTTTCAAATGTCTGCAGGTCTCCGCCATGCGTCATCTATTGCTTGTGTCTTGTGTCTCTCTCGTTTTGGCCGCCTGTACTTACCCGGGTGATCCTGTGGAACGGACAGACATCAGTTCACCGGATGTGGTTGAGTTACAAAAGGCCGCATCTAATGCGCAAACACCCCGCAGCGAACGGTCTAGCTATCTGACCCGAAATCCGGGCGAAGGCTTCCTCACGCCGGAAACTCTTAATTCGGGTATTGCGCTGAACGGGCCGAGTGTGCGCCTCGCTAAAATCGCGCCAGATGGCACGCAGATCACGCTCCTCAAAGGCCGGGAAAATGATGCCAGCCAGCTCGACCTCTGGAGCTATGACAGTGAAACAGGCGATGGGCAGCTATTAGTGTCTTCCACCGATCTTCTCGGCGCGCCGGAAGAACTGTCTGAAGAAGAGAAGAACCGCCGCGAGCGCCTGCGCCTTTATGCCAGCGGGATCGTGACCTATTCCTGGGTCGGCGATCAATTGCTGATGTTCCCACTGGGCGGCGACATTTACCTCTACGATCTGGCGACCAAAACACCGCGACAGATCACAGCGACGAAAGGCTTTGAGACCGATCCCAAAGTCTCGAAAGACGGCTCGCTCATCGCTTATGTGCGCGATGATGAGCTGTTCGTCCAAGACCTAGACACTGGGCTGGAACGCCAGCTGACCGATGATGCAACCGACGTCATCCGCAACGCCACCGCTAGCTTCGTCGTCCAGGAAGAGTTGGACCGCACGACAGGCTATTGGATTGCGCCTGACGCCGCGCGCATCGCCTATACACAAATTGATGAAAGCCCGATCGCGATTGAAACCCGTGCCAATATTGGCCCGGACGGGATCACGACGCTTGACCAGCGCTATCCTTTTGCGGGGACCGATAATGCCACGGTGCGCCTCGGCGTTGTGCCTGTGCGCGGCGGGGAACCACAGTGGCTGAGCCTCGGCGATGACCCGGATATCTATCTCACCCGCGTGGCGTGGAGCCCAAACAGCCAGACCGTTTATGCGGGCGTGCTGAGCCGGGACAATAAAACCCATACCATCTATCGCCATAACCTTGGCACAGGCACGTCTGATGTCTTCTATGAAGAGACGAGCCCGACCTGGCTGAACATCCGATCTGATTTCAAAGCGACTGATACAGGCCTACGCTTAATCAGCGAGCGGGATGGCCAGCGACGCTATTACGATATTACGGACGAGGGTGCAGAACCCCTCACTCCGAACGGCTTGATGGTTAAAAGCGTGCGTTGCGAAACAGATGATGCGCTGTTTGTTTCCGGCTGGCGTGATAATCCGCGCGCGACGCATCTCTTCCGTGTTGAAAAGCTTTCAAGCCAGCCCGCTGTTGAGACCTCCATGGACGCCCCTGTCGCGTTTGACGTCGATAAAATTACAACGGGTGAAGGCCAGCATTCGGCCAGTTTCGATGCGGGCTGCACCCGCTATCTGGGTCGGTTTAGTTCCAATACCCAGCCGCCGCAGACCCGCGTCTTCGCCGCTGATGGATCGCCGCTCGCTTGGCTGTCAGAGAACACGCTCGACGCTGATCACCCCTTCGCGC
This sequence comes from uncultured Alphaproteobacteria bacterium, assembly GCA_963922935.1. Taxonomy (GTDB): domain Bacteria; phylum Pseudomonadota; class Alphaproteobacteria; order Caulobacterales; family Maricaulaceae; genus Litorimonas. Next base: position 4,238 of record CAWUKE010000107.1, read on the forward strand.
CCTTCGCCGCCAACCGCATCACGCCGGAATATGGCACGCTGGAAGCCGCAGACGGCTCCGAGCTACACTATGAGCTCTATAAGCCGCTGGACCTCAAACCAGGTGAGCGCCGCGCCTCTGTCACTATCGTTTATGGTGGTCCCGGCGTGCAGCGCGTCATCAATCGGTGGGAGCGCAAGCATCTGGCCAACATTCTCGCCCATCACGGCTTTGTCGTTTTCCAGCTCGATGGGCGCGGCAGCACGAACCGCGGCAAAGCGTTTGAAGATGTGCTGTACCGCGCGCTGGGCAGGGCCGAGGTCGTGGATCAACTAGTCGGCGCGGAATGGCTCAAAGACCAACCCTTCATCGATCCGGACCGGATGGGTGTCTATGGCTGGTCTTACGGCGGCTATATGACCCTGATGATGTTGGGCCAAACCGATGCCTATGCCAGCGGCGTGTCGGGCGCGCCTGTGACCGATTGGGCGCTTTACGACACGGCCTATACGGAACGCTATCTGGGCGATCCAAGGCCCGATCATCCGAACTATACAGAAGGCGCCTATGAGCGCGGTAGCGTGTTTGCGCATCTGGACGGGCTGACGGAACCCGTCCTGATCATTCACGGCATGGCCGACGATAATGTCGTCTTCCGCCATACGGTGAAGCTGATCGACGCGCTGCAAAAGCGCGGGCAGCACAATTTCCGCCTGATGACCTATCCGGGTGAGAAGCACGGCTTCCGCGCGCGCGCCAACCGCACCCACCGCGATCGGCAGATTTTGGACTTCTTCCTAGAGACGTTAGACGGGGAGGATGCGGGGTAGGCCCGATCACCTTTTTTCTATTTTGTCATCACCCGGCCTGTCCGGGTGATCCAAAGTTCAGGGCCCTCAATGGATAGCCCGGATAAACCGGGCTATGACAAGGATAGAAGGCGCACTTAAAACTTACCACTGTCCTTTAAAGCCCGTCGCTCGCCGAGCGTTTGCGCATCGCCCGCGAGCCAGAACGGGTTGGTCGCGCGTTCAATCGCGACCGTCGTCGGCACCGTCGGCTCACCCCGATCGCGCATCGCTTGATAGCGCGCGACCGCCTCTTCCAGCGCGGGGAGACCGCCATCGACCGCCTGCGCAAACTTGGCATTGGATAGCGTATATTCATGCGCGCAATAGAGCTTTGTCTCATCCGGCAGCGCCATAATCTTGGAAAAGCTCGACCACATTTGCTCGGGCGTGCCTTCAAACAACTTGCCACAGCCGAGCGTAAAGATCGTATCCCCCACGAAGGCAGCTTTCGCCGCAGGCAGGTGATAGATGATATGTTCGTCCGTGTGGCCGGGCGTTTCAAACACATGCACAGGATGGCCACCGAAGCCGATTTGATCGCCTTCGGAGAGCGCCACATCAAGCGCCGGAATTAGGCCTTCTATCTTACCGGGGCCATAGATGGTCGCGTCGTAACGGCGCTTCAGCGCCTTATTCCCACCCGTATGATCGGGGTGCCAATGGGTGTTCCAAATCTCAGTCAGAGCCCAGCCTTTGGCTTCAATCTGGCGCGATATTTCAGCCGCATCCGGCGTGTCGATACAAGCCGTCCGACCCGAGGCCGGGTCATGGACGAGGATACCGTAATTGTCAGACAGGCAGGGGAAGAGGTGGATTTGTATCATGAGACGTACTGTGTTGGGCTTGACGGGGAGGGTCAAGCCCTACCCTCCTCCGCTCAGGCCGACATGATCGGCCTGTCCATCTCCTGCCCTAGAGAAATATCTGAGACGGTTGGGAGATAGGCTCGCCGATCAAGTCGGCGAGAGCCAGATTTAACTACGCCTTCCGCCCGCAGCGTGCCATTTGATCCAGTGGATCAAATGGCGGGTGCGCCGTGGAGGCGGCGGTTTATCGCCGCCAGAACGGACCTAGGCTTTCCGCCAGGTCGTGCCGTCTTTGCTGTCCTCAAACACAATGCCGAGGGCTTGGCCTTCATCGCGGATGCGGTCGGCTTCCGCCCAGTCTTTAGCTTGACGGGCGGCGTGACGCGCCGCGGCGAGCGCGTCGTAGCGGGCTTTGTCATCGTCAGACGCATTGCCCGCGAACCAGTCATCGGGGTCGCGTTGGAGGAGGCCGAGGAGGCTCCCGAAGCCTAAAATTTTTGATTTCATCTGCTTGGGGTAGTCGCCTGCGAAATCCGGCAATTCTAGATGAACAACGCCGGGCACGCCTTCTTCATCAACGAAAGTTTCCTCGTAATCCTCAATATCTTTCAGTTCTGCTAGAATCTCACCTGAGGCAGCTATTAAGCTGGGAGTAGATAAATCGGACATCAGAAGATCGCTAAACGACTGTGATATATCGGGATCGACAGATATGTGTGTTACTGAAAACAATGCGCGATAAAGAGTATCCAACTGCGCCTTACTCTCCCGCAGCAAATCCTCGCTCCAGCTCAGCTCACTCCGATAATGCGCCTTGAGCAGGGCGAGCCGGATCACTTCGCCGTCCCACTCTTCCAGCAGATCATGCACCAGCGTCACATTCCCCAAGGACTTGGACATTTTGTCTTTGCCCATATTGAGGAATTCATTGTGGACCCAGAAACGGGCGAAGCTGTCGGTGCCATTGCCGCAGCAGCTTTGCGCGATTTCATTTTCGTGGTGCGGGAATTTGAGGTCCACACCGCCGCAGTGAATATCGATGGTCTCGCCGAGCTTGGCTTTGATCATGGCCGAGCATTCAATGTGCCAGCCCGGACGACCGCGCATATTGGACCCGTCTGGCCCGAAGGGCGCGTCCCAGCCCACACCGTCGAGTTCCGGCTTCCACAACACAAAGTCGGCGGCGTTTTTCTTCCGCGCGACTTCGCCTTCGCCCACCCGGTCCCCGCCTCGTAAGTTATCGAGCGTATTGCCGGAGAGCTTGCCGTAAGCCTCATAAGTCGACACGTCGAAAAAGACATGGCCGTCGCTAGCATAGGCATGGCCTTTGTCGATCAGATCGCGGATGAGGTTGATCATGTCGCCAATATGGTCCGTCGCTTTGGGCTGATAGGTCGGCGGCAAGCAGTTCAGCGCGGCTAGATCTTCATTGTAAATCCGCGCATATTTCTCCGTGATCTCGGAAATTGGCACGCCCTGATCTTTTGACGCTTGGATAATTTTATCGTCCACGTCCGTAATATTGCGGGCGTAGACCACCGCCTCTTCGCCGTAGATATGACGTAGCACCCGGAACAAAACGTCCGCTACAACGGCGGCACGGGCATTGCCAATATGGGCGTAGGAATAAACGGTCGGCCCACAATTATACATGGTCACGCGAGCGGGGTCCTGCGGGACGAACTGTTCCACCTCACGTGTGAGTGA
>CAWUKE010000108.1:0-7387 GCA_963922935.1 uncultured Alphaproteobacteria bacterium
CCATGGTCGTAAGCTGAACGGTGGGTCGCGGACGTTCCGCGCCAATGCCATCGCGCAAGGCACTGGCGGTCTTGTTGATGGCTTTGACCGCTTCACAGCGCAAGCTGACGCCCCACAAATTCTGGACGTCAGTAATTTTGGCGCCAGCGCGAAGATCAACTACGCGCTCGGCAACGGGACGCTGACCTCTGTTTCCGCTTATGAAACCGTCAGTATTGACGCACGCGGCGATGTGGATGGTGGCTTCGGGGCGGGTTTCCTCGGTTTCTCTTCACCGGGTTTCATTCCGTTCCCAGCGGAAAGCCAAGACAACATCACCGATCATAGCCAGATCACGCAGGAGCTGCGCTACAACGTGCAAGCGTCAGATGCGGTCAACGTCACACTGGGTGCGTTTTTGTTCCTCGAAGATCTGGAAATTGAAAGCCTGTCTTTTGACACGCTCTTCACTGGCGATGTGAACGGTCGGGCTGTCCAAAATCAGGAAACATCGGCCTATGCCGCGTTCACAAGCGTCGAATATGCAATCAATGATCGCCTGACAGCCACAGGGGGTCTGCGCCTGACGATTGAAGATAAAGACTTTATCGCTCGCCGGACGCTCGGCCCATTCGGGTCCGGGACGCTCGGTCCCGTGACAGAGGAGTTGAGCGCGACCGTTCTGTCTGGTGACTTCACGCTGGATTACGCTCTGAACGATGCGGTCAATATCTATGGTCGCTACGCGCGCGGTTTCCGTTCACCAAACGTCCAAGGGCGTATCGTCTTTGGTGATGCGGTCACCGTCGCGGACACGGAATTCATCGACTCACTCGAAGCGGGCTTTAAGTCTACCTTTATGGGCGGACGCGGTGTTCTGAACGGTGCGGCTTACTTCTACGAAACCAAAGATCAGCAAGTCACAGCCGTTGGCGGGGCCGGGAACTTCAACCAGCTCTTTAACGCGGACAGCGTTCAAGGCGTCGGGATCGAGCTGGATGCCTTCCTGAACCCTACGGACAATATCGAGCTGACGGCCGGTTTCTCTATCAATGATACAGAGATCAACGACCCAGACCTCGAAGTTGGCATTTGTGGTTCGCCTTGTACGGTCCTGGATCCGATCAGCGCGACAACAGGCAACGCTCTTATTGATGGCAATCCGCTACCGCAAGCGCCGAAATATATCGCCAATGCGTCGGCACGTTTCGCCCAGCCGGTTGGCACAAATGGCGAGCTTTTCATCTTTGGTGATATCGCCCATCGCAGCGAAGTGAACTTCTTCCTCTATGAAAGCGAAGAATTCCGCAGCGAAGCGCTGACAGAGATCGGCCTGCGTGGTGGTTACGTCCACAATGACGGCCAGTGGGAAATTGCGGGCTATGTTCGCAACCTGACAGGCGAAGTCGCCCTAGAGGGCGGCGTAGACTTCAACAACCTGACCGGTTTCTTGAATGAGCCATCCACTTACGGCGTTGAGCTACTGACGCGCTTCTAAGGCGAGTAAGCAGAGACGAGTTAAAAGCCGGGTCGTTTGATCCGGCTTTTTCTTTAGAGGTTTCGTTCTTTCAGCCAGTTCAGCATCACTTTCGAAATCTCTTCCGGCTTTTCCCACATGGCCCAGTGACCGCATTCAGGGATTGTTACTCGGGTTAGGTCTGGAACCGTGCGGTCCATGTCGTGCGTTGTCGCAGGTGGCAGGAAGGCATCATCTTGAGGGCTGATCATCAGGCTTGGCACGCGCACGGTTTCGGAAAGACTTTCGGCGAGTTCCCAATTCGGCGTTGTGTTGCGGTAATAGTTCATCCCGGGGAGGAAGCCTGTTTTCCGATAGGCGTCGGCATAGACTTGTATGTCGTCTTCGGACATCACCATTTCCGCACCCTTAGGTGCACCAGCGTCCAGATAGGCTTGGAACCGCGTCGGGATATGCGTCATCTTCGGCGTGAGCTTGATGCCCTTTGGGGTCATGCGGAACATATTGCGGAAGAACGCGTCCGCATTGTTGGTGAACAATGCGTCGATCTCCTCAGGGCGGGCTTCAAAGTCTAAGAAGTAATGCAGATCGCCATAGCGCTTACGAAAGATCGCCATGGGATCGACAGGGGCACGGCCGACATGCGGCGTACTGATCGAAATGGCGCAGCGCGCGCGATGTTCGATCATCCGAACGGCGTGCCAGAGGATGATGCCACCCCAATCATGGCCCACCATAATCGGTTTCGCCATGCCGTGATGATCAAGAACAGCTTCCAAATGGGCGACGAGGTTGGCGATGCCGTAATGGTGTAGCCCGCGCGGTGCATCGCTCTGCCCATAGCCCAGCAGGTCATAGCTCACGACGCGATACCCTGTGCTTGCAAGGATGGGCATGACGGGGCTCCAACTATGGGCGAGCTCTGGCCACCCATGGATTAAGATCATAGGGGCCCCGTTCTCGGGTCCCATAGCGTAGGTCGCAATTTGGAACCCATCGCAGGTCGCATACGTAGGATTAGGTAGAGACATGTCGCCCTTTTGGCGATCTTCTCGCCGTGCGCCAACCGCAAAAATGGCTTGCGAGTGTGAGGAATCACGCCTATTGCGCCGCCAAACGTTGGCTCCACGGGTAACCGAGGAGCCTTTTCCTGTTAGAGCCGTGTCGAGCGGCAAACCGAATTTGAAAGAGAGTGAACCGCTCACATGGTTGAAATTTACGTCCGTCAGAACAATGTTGATCAAGCCCTTCGCGCGTTGAAGAAAAAGCTGCAAAACGAAGGCATCCTGCGTGAGATGAAATCCCGCAAGCATTACGAAAAGCCATCTGAGAAGCGCGTTCGCGAAGCCGCGGAAGCGCAGCGTCGTGCACGCAAGCTCGCCCGTAAGCGCGCCCAGATCGAAGGCCTCGTGCCAAGCAAGAAGAAGCGCCGCCGCTAGGCCTCTTCTTCAAAACGATTGTTTCACGTGAAACATAAAAAAAGCCGCCTTTTAGGGCGGCTTTTTTATTGGGTTACTTTCAGCGAGCTGACTACGCCATCGCGAAGTCTTCATCCGTTTCAGGCGTCTTTTCCGTTGCAAGCGTTGCAAACGGATCAAGTCCTGCGTCACGCATCATGGCGTGAACCTTGGGATATTTCACCATCGGTGTGATGTTCATCATCTCGCGCACCTCTTCGAGTGGCCGAGGAAGTAGGTCGACAATATCGTAATGTTCAATCTTTTTGGCAGCCCGTCCGCGCGCGGCAGCTTCACGCACGGCCCCGATCACTGGCGCACCCTTGGGCGTGTGACGGCGGAACTCCATCGCGCCCATATAGGCAATGAATTGCGTGCCAAACCCACTGTGCTGTTGGTAGCTAAAGGCCAGAACGCATTCTTCACCCAGCGCATCGCGACTATAGCCGGTCAGCACGTGCGTTAGGTCATGCGTGTCACGCGTGCGGTTATTATACCATTTAAAGTCGGGATGACGTGTGTCTTCAATCTGCTCAGCAAAGCGCTCAAATTCATCTACCAAACCTTGCGCGGTGAGGCCCTGACTATCCATGAAATGGCAATAGGCGTGAGCTAAGCTACCCTCTGGCATTGCGAGCAAAGTTTCGCGGTCATCGAGAATTGGGACGAGGTTACGGCGTTCCAGAAAGCGTTTGCGGCCCTCTGGATGCGCAATAAACTTGTTGAACTCTTTATAGAGGTCATTTCCGTTCAAGCTGTTTGTGATGTGAAAGACTTGTGTTGTGTCTTCTTTGTCAGCGATAAGATTACGAAAGTGCTTCATCGCCTTGAACCAGCGACGCGGGATTTTCGGCACCTCAATCGGGGCGATCTCTCTATTTTGCATGTCAGCTTGGTAGTTCATGCGTTATTGAATAGTACAAAGTGCTTAATGATAAAACACTCAAAGTGCGTATGACGCCCGTTCACGCATGCGCGATAGGTAGGCATGAAGCGCGGGATGTGTATCCGCTGGCGGTTGTGCTTTGATCCACTTTGCGAAGTCTAAGATCACGGTGAGTGTGATATCGGCTAGCGTGTAGCGATCCGTCGCCGCGAAGTCTCTGTCCGTCATATATTTTTCCATCCCGTCCAAGAACCAGCCAAGACGAAGGCGACCGCGCTCTGCGAGTTCTGGGATCTGCTCGAGGTTTTTGGGGCCTGGGAGGGCCCGACCTTTCATGGCGGGGCTGGAATTGCGCAAGGCTTCGGCAATGGCCATCAACCCGCCCATTTCGCATTTCGTATTCATAGATAGGATTTCGGCTTTCTCTGCGGGTGTCGTGCCCATCAGGGGCGGATCAGGGTGCAGCGCCTCGACATAGGCAGCGATGCCGATATTCTCTGTGATGACGACGCCTTCGGCTTCGTGGGTCAGAACAGGGACTGTGGCGGACGGATTGAGCGCGCGGAAGTCTTTGCCCAATTGCTCGCCTTTACGCAGGTCGATCTCTACTGTTTCCCACTCGAGGCCTTTTTCGGCGAGAAATATGCGCGCCCGTCGCGGCGAAGGGGCGGTGGAACAATCATAGAGTTTGAGCATTGCGTATCCGTTGTTTAAAGGTTCCCTATGACTAACGCGATTATCGAACGGCTCAAGCCCAAGGAAAAAGATTTGGGCGAGATGGTCGTGAAGCGCGCCCTGCCTATGATCACCCGCCGTAGCGTCGGGCCTTGGGTTTTCTTCGATCATTTTGGTCCGGCAGAGTTCGGACCGGGGCAGGGTATGAATGTTCGCCCACATCCGCATATCGGCCTCGCGACGGTGACATATCTGTTCGAAGGCACGATCTGGCACCGCGATTCGCTCGGCTCTGATCTCAATATCAATCCCGGTGCGATCAATCTAATGGTGGCGGGCGAGGGGATCGTCCACAGTGAACGCACGCGTGAGGCGCAATTGCAAGGCACTTATAAAATGCATGGTCTGCAGCTTTGGCACGCCTTACCGAAGAGCGAGGAAGACCGTGAACCCAGCTTTCACCATTATTCCGCAGACGACATTCCTGAAGTCGAGCTCCCCAATGGCGCGAAAGCCCGCGTCATGATGGGCGAGGCCTTTGGGGTGACATCGCCGGTGCGGACCTTCGCGCAGACGCTTTACTACGAAGTGGCCTTGCCGGCGGGGGTGAGCGTGACGCTGCCTGATGCGCCGGAACGGGGGCTTTACGTTGTCGAAGGTGAAGCTGAGATCGGCGGTGAAACGGCCGGACTCTTTGAAATGAGCATATTAGCGCCGGGAGAGCAGACCGTGACAGCCAAAGGACAAACGCGCTTTGCCATTATCGGAGGCGAACCGTTGGGGGAGCGTCATATTCGCTGGAATTATGTCCACTCTGATTTAGACAAAATCAAAGAGGCGGCAGACCGTTGGCGGGCCGGGGATTATCCGAAAGTCCCCGGAGATGAAGACGAGTTCATTCCTCTCGCAACCAACTTTAAGGTCTGAGCGTTAGGCGGTCATGAACCGCTTTCTTCTCGGCGCGATCGCGTCTTTTCTGTTTGCTAGTCCGGTCTTTGCCCAGAATGTGACGGGGGTCTTCAGCCCAACCGTCAGTGAGGACGATCACGCGCTTGAATATCGCGCCGCCGGTGTTTTGGACGCGGATGGTGACAATTTTCTCTGGGCGCAGCGTCTGCATTATGAGCGGGCCATCAGCGATAATTTCCGCCCACGTATTGTTGTGGCGACAGAAGAAACGGCGTCTAACGAAATCGCGCTCGATTTCATCCGCCTTGAAGCGGTTTGGCAGATGACGCCTGATGAAAAGTCCCATCAAATGGGTATGCGTTTTGAAGCTCGCTATCGTGAGGACGGACCAGAAGAAATCCGCGCCAACTTTATCAATCAGTGGCAGCTTCCCAATCATTGGCGCGCACGGGCCATTTTGATGAACACGCTGCAAGTCGCAGAGCGAACGAATGACGAGCTCCAGTTTCAAGGTCGGTTCGAACTGTCCCGCAAATTACCAGATCAGGGTATGCGCCTCGGCTTGCATAGCTATGTCGAACTTGGGGATACGAGCGAGATCAAAATCTTCAATGGCGACGAAGCGGAGATCGGTCCATTTGTCAGCTTTGATCTGACGGAGAAGGTGAACGTCTATGTCGGCACGCTGCACGGCTTGACCAGCGCGTCTGATGATAATCAGGTCCGTATCTTTATCGACCGCGCGTTTTAAGACGCAAAGAGCTGATCCGGGTCTTTGAAGCTTTTAAATTCCAGCGCATTACCGCTGGGGTCAAAGAAGAACATGGTCGCCTGCTCGCCGGTTTCGCCTTTGAAGCGGATATAAGGATCAATCACAAAATCGGTCCCAGCCTCGACTAATCGGTCACGTAACTCATGCCAGTCAGACCACGGTAAGACGGCCCCAAAGTGCCGGACGGGGACGTCTTTACCGTCTACTGGGTTCGTCGCGAGATTTTCCTCTGCCCCGCTGACATGGAGGCTCAGTTGGTGACCGAAGAAGTCTAAGTCGATCCATTTTTCGGCCTCGCGTCCCACTGTGCAGCCGAGCATGTCACGGTAAAACGTTCGTGTTGTTTCAATGTCGCGGATAGGCGCGGCTAAGTGGAACGGGATCATTTCGGACCGTAATCATATTGACCGCCACGCTCTAAGCCGCGTCGGTACGCGTCTCTTGCCCAGACCTTTTGGACATAGTCGGAACAGGCTTCGTAACTTTTGAGCATGCCGCGCGCATTGGCGGCTTCCAGCGGGAAGATCATAGCGAAGTCGGCCCCGGTGAGCTGATCGCCCGCGAACCATTCGCTACGGATCAGGGAATATTCGCAATAGTCGAGGACCTTTTTGATTTCGTCCATGATCATCGGCTGCAGCGGATCGGCCGCATCGCCAAGGAAACTCGTATAGAGCTTCAGCAGAAGCGGCAGCATGGCTGATCCTTCTGCGAAGTGCAGGAAGTGAACATAGTCCACATAGGCCTGCGTGCCTTTTTCAGGCCGGAACGCATCACCCCCAAAATTATCCAGAAGGTAAACGATGATCGCGCCCGTTTCCGCAACGACCAAGCCGTCATGTTCAATGACAGGGGATTTACCGAGCGGATGGATGGCTTTCAGTTCAGCCGGCGCGCGTGAGGTGTTGGCGTCGCGTTGATAGGCTTTGATAGCGTAGTCTACGCCCATCTCCTCTAACTGCCAGAGGATGCGTTGAGAGCGGGAATTATTGAGGTGATGAACAGTGAGCATGAGCTTGGGTAGCGGGCTGGAAACAGGCTGTCACCTTGGAAATCGTTCAAGTGAGCGATTTCGGGCCATCATCACCCTTGAAAGCAAGCGTCTGGGTTTCGCCGTCGATCTCGACATTGACGCTATTTTGCTGCCCCTTGATGAGCTCGCGCAGCATGGTCGCCTCGATAGAGATTTTACCGCGCGGGACATTCTGGGCTTCTTGATAGACATAGACCGT
>CAWUKE010000109.1:0-7354 GCA_963922935.1 uncultured Alphaproteobacteria bacterium
GGGCTTTGGCTCTCGCTATGATCCGGAACTGGCCATGGCGCTCAATGACTTTGAGCTGGAAACAGGCAAGCCTGCGCCAAAGCCGGACAGCCCGCCGAGTGCTCAACCAGCAGAGTAAAACCATTCACACTATAAATAGCACGTCCCCAATTATGGGGCGTGCGTCATTCTAGGGGAAACTAAACAATGAAAAACGCCCTTCTGCTCACCGCGAGTGTTATCGCTAGCTTTACAGTTCTATCCGCTTGCGCGCCGAGTGGCGATGCCACGTCTGATCCGGCTGCCACCTCTACGGCCGCCGCGCCGGCTGCAAAGCTCGGCACGTTTGGGATTGATTTGACTGCCAAAGATGAGAGCGTTCATCCCGGCGATGACTTCTTCCAATTCGTCAATGGCGGTTGGTTAGAGCGGACGGAAATCCCCGCGGACCGGTCGCGCTTTGGGTCCTTCAACGTTTTGGCTGATCAGGCGGAGCTGCGTGTCCGCGCGATCATTGAAGAAAGCGCATCGAAGGAAAACCCAAGCGCAGACGAAAAGCGCATTGGCGATTTGTTTGCGGCCTATACGGATGTCGACACCATTGAAGCCAAAGGCCTCGATCCGATCCAAGCCGATTTAGCGCGCGTTCGTACGGCCGGCTCTTTGGACGATGTCGTGGCGTTGATGTCTGATCCGGTTCTGGGTGTCGGTGGTCCGGTCGGTGGCTATGTCTGGATCGATGCGAAAGATAATGAAAATTATATCTTCTACTTAAACCAAAGCGGCCTGGGTCTGCCGAACCGTGATTATTATTATGACGAGAGCGAGAAAGGCCAGTCCATTCTGACCGCTTACCGTGATTATGTGGCGACAATGCTTGGCGAAGCCGGGCTGGATAATGTCGAAGCCCGTGCCGATTCCATCGTCGCATTTGAGATGGCCTTGGCGGAGAATTATAACACCCGCGTCGAAAATCGGGATCGTGACGCGACCTATAATAAGATGACTCTGGCGGAGATTAAGGCCCTGATGCCCGGTTTTCCCCTCGATACGGCGATGGCCGCTCAAGATCTCGATGGTCAAGACACCTTTATCGTTCGTCAGCCCAAAGCCATGGAAGGGGCTGCGAAAGTCCTGTCAGAATTCAATCTCGAAGTCCTACGCGACTATATGACGGCGAGACTGATTGGCGGGAATGCGGCGATCCTGCCCAAGCGGATCGATGATGCGCGCTTTGATTTTTACGGCAAAACACTCCGCGGTCAGGAAGAGCAGCGCCCACGCTGGAAACGCGGCGTGTCGATGGTCAATGGATCGCTCGGCGAAGTCGTGGGCAAAGTCTATGTCGAACGTCATTTCCCGCCCAGCTCCAAAGCACAGATGGAAGATTTGATCGAAAATCTCCGCTCAGCTTTCAAAGACGGGATCGATAATCTGGAATGGATGGGCGAAGAGACGAAGGAAGAGGCGCAATATAAGCTCGCCAAATTCCGCCCCAAGATCGGCTATCCAAGCGAGTTCGAAGCCTATGAAGGCCTCGTCGTTGATCGTGATGATCTTTACGGGACGATGAAGAGTATTCGCGCCTGGAACCATCAGGACGAAATCTCAAAGCTCGGCGCGCCGATTGATCGCGAAGAGTGGGGGATGACCCCACAGACGGTGAACGCCTATTACAATTCGACCTTGAACGAGATCGTGTTCCCCGCCGCTATTCTGGATGCGCCTTTCTTTGATCCGGGCGCGGATCCGGCCGTTAATTATGGCGGTATTGGCGCCGTTATTGGCCACGAAATGGGGCACGGCTTTGATGATCAGGGCCGGAAATCCGATGGTGATGGCGTACAGCGCGATTGGTGGACGCCTGAAGATGCGGAGCGCTATGAAGCGCGTGCCAGCCTTTTGGCTGACCAATATAGTGCGTTTGAGCCGCTACCCGGTGAGAACCTGAACGGGCGTTTGGGTCTTGGCGAGAACATTGGCGACCTGACTGGTGTGACGATGGCCTATGAAGCCTATAAGCGCTCGCTGAACGGCGAAGAGGCTCCGATCATTGACGGCCTGACGGGCGATCAGCGCTTCTTCATGGCGTGGGCGCAGGTCTGGGCGATTAAGTGGCGTGAAGAGGCTCTGCGTGCCCAGATCAAAAACGGGCCGCACAGCCCGGGTGAATTCCGGACGAACGGGATCGTGCGTAACATTGATGCCTGGTATGACGCTTTTGGTGTGACGCCAGATCATGACATGTACATCCCGCCCGAAGAGCGCGTCAAAATCTGGTAACGCAGAAGCGCCGCGAGCTCGAGCGAGAGGTCCTCGATAGAGGTGAAGATTTGAGGAACGGAGGCGTCGGCCTCCGTTTTTTATGAGCTGTCTCTCATCGGTTTTAGCCGCCGTTTGGTGATGTGATCAGGCGCTTTTTGTCCGCTCTGCGCTTGGCCCTGCATATAGTGACGTTGCCAGCCTTGTTCGATTACGTCGGGATAGCGGAATTTCATCCGTTCATTGAATGTGTTGCGCGAGTCCCGCCACGATCGATAATCTTCGGCTAGTTCTGGATCATCGACGAGGCTTCTTTTCTGCGGTTCAATCGCGTCCAAGCGGCGATGTTGCTGCAAGGTGATGAAGCAAAAGGGCTCGCCTTTATTGAAGGTCACGCGCCCAGGACGCGTCATCTTCCAATTCATCGTGAAGGGGAAAGGGAGCCAGTCTGTTTCAACCAGTCCGGACAGGGGCGCAATCCCGTCCTTTGGCATATTCGGGGGTCCCATCGCCCAAATGCCCCAGCCGGGCGGCGTGCGGAACAAATAGCCGGTATGAAACGTCAGAATGCCTTGGCTGAAATGCGACATGGCCACACGGGGGACGTCGGCTTTGGCAAAGGGGCTGCTGACTTTCAGCGCTTCGATGCCGGTGCCGCCGTCCCAATCAATGTGAAGTTTAAACGGGCAGCGCAATTCCCAGCCCGTACTATTGGCGATGGCCAGCGGCAGACAGCGATAGGCAAACCGGTCGGGCGAGGCGTCCATCCAGGCGCGGCGCGGCCGACCCGGTTCAAGCGGGACCGCCGCCTCGTCGACAACAAAACAGTCCAGCCAAGGTGTGTCTGACGGATCGTGAGGTGGCGCGGGTTGGTCAGTCATAATCTTAGCTTAGCGAAGCGGGTTAAGCCCCACAATCGGAAGGGGACGAAATCCCCGTTTCTTTTTTTTCGAATGCCCTTTTTTGGAACGTTGCAACCGGCTCAGCCGTAAAGAAAGGGAACCCCTAACAGGAGATATATTATGCCCGCAGCCACATATGCCGTTTCTAAAATTGTTGGCACGTCAGAAACCTCAATCGAAGACGCGATTAATGGTGCGCTCGCCACCGCGTCTGAAACCTTACGCGAACTGAATTGGTTCGAAGTCGTTTCAACACGCGGCTATATTGAAGACGGCAAAGTCGCTTATTATCAAGTGACGATCGAGCTCGGCTTTAAATATGATCGCTCGGCCTAGATTAGGGTCGCGCGACCCTTCACGTCGCAGCGGACATTACTCCGCCGCCTGAAGGGTCCCTGACACGCTTGCCCAGTCCTGTTTGATCATATCCGCGCCTTTTTCGCCGATCATGATGGATGGGGCGTTGGTATTGCCGGAGACAACTGTCGGCATGACAGAGGCGTCAATCACCCGAAGGCCGGTCACGCCGCGTACGCGAAGACGCGGGTCAACGACGGCCATCGGGTCATCATCCGCGCCGATCTTGCAGGTTCCGACTGGGTGGTAGACCGTGTCAGCGCGATTGCGAATATCCTCAATGAGGGTCGCTTCATCATCTTCCTCAGTCGCATAAAGCGGCTTGCCCCGCACACGCTCAAAGGCGGGCGCGCGCAAGATCCGCTGCAACAGCCGGCCGCCGCGCAGCAGGGTCTGCAAGTCGCGATCATCAGAGAGGAAACGCGGATCAATGGCAGGCGCATCCGTCGGGTCTGCACTATTCAGACTGACCGTGCCGCGCGAATGCGGGCGTAACACACAGACATGGGCGCTAAAGCCGCCACCTAGCCCCATCTTCCGCCCATGATCATCCACAATCGCGCGGACCAAGTGGAGCTGCACATCCGGGGCGGGTTCTGATGTATCCGTGTAAAGAAAGCCGCCACTTTCGGCGAAGTTGGTCGTGACCATACCCGTGCGGTTTTTCTTATATTCGCGGATCGCTTTCAGCACGCGCAAGCCGCCGCTGAAGCTGACATGCATCAGGTCTTTGAGGCCCGACTTATAGCCATAGACGATGTCGATATGGTCTTGCAGATTTTCGCCCACGCCGGGCAACTCAATCGTTTGGTCAATCCCGTGCGGGGCCAATTTCTCTTTCGCGCCGACGCCTGAGAGCAGCAGCAGGTGAGGGGAGCCGAACGCCCCGCCGGATAAGACAACTTCGCGCCGGGCCGAGACTGGCACGCTTGCACCTTTGCCCTTGCGATATTGCACACCTGTCGCGCGCCCGTCTTCGATGATGACTTTTTCCGTCATCGCTTCCGTCACAATGGTCAGGTTGGGGCGATCCAGATGCGGGTCGAGGAAAGCGCGGGCCGTGTTCCAGCGCTCGCCATTTTTCTGCGTGACCTCATACATCCCCAGACCTTCTTGGCTCTCGCCATTAAAGTCGTCGCAGCGGGGGAGTTGGAGCTGATCGCCGGCTTCTAAGAAGATGTCATTGATCTCTGACGGGCTGCGCACGGGTGCCACATTGAGCGGGCCACCTTCGCCGTGATAATCGTTGGCCCCGGCTTCGCGGTGCTCACTCTTTTTAAAATAGGGCAGAACGGATTCGTAGTCCCACCCTTCCGCGCCCAGCTCGGCCCAGTGGTCGTAATCATACGGATTGCCGCGAATATAGATCATGGCATTGGCACTGGAACTACCGCCGAGGCACTTGCCGCGTGGTTGATAGCCCTGCCGCCCATTCAGTCCGGGTTGCGGGACCGTTTGAAACGCCCAATTGCGCTTTTTCGAAAGCAAGTTCCAGAGCGTCCCCATCGGCGCCCAAACCGACCAGTGATTGTGATCGGGTCCGGCTTCTAATAAAAGGACTGAAACATCTGGGTCTTCTGAAAGGCGGGAGGCGACCGTCGCGCCTGCGCTGCCCGCGCCGACGATGACATAATCATACGTGTCTGAAGCGCCCACCTTACTTGATGCCCGCCTGCTTCTTGGCCAGCGCGATCAGCTTGTCAGACTTCTCCCCATAAGGCGCCATAAAGCCCGCCATCATCTTGGCTTTAAGACCTGCGAGCAGCCCGTCCGTTTTCGGATGGAACACGCTTTTCATATGCGAAAACGTCTCAAAGCCTTTTTCGCCCTGATAGGCGCCCATACCGGAGGGGCCGACCCCGCCAAAAGGCAGCTCTTTCTGCGCGATGTGCCACATCGTTTCATTCGTGGTGACGCCGCCTGCATGGGTTTCTTTCAGCACACGATCCTGCGCGCCTTGGTCTTTGGTGAAGAGGTAAAGCGCAAGGGGACGTGGATTATCTTGGACGTAGCTGATTTGCTCATCCAGGCTTTCCGCCGCTTTGACAGGTAGGAGTGGGCCGAAGATTTCTTCCTGCATAATCCGCATATCGTCATTCACGTCGGTGACGACGGTGAGGGGGATGCGGCGCTCTTTGGCGAGTTGCTGCTTATCATCATCGCCCGCCACGCGGACGGTCGCGCCTTTGGCTTCCGCGTCTTCCAGCAGGTCTTGAAGGCGCGCATAATGGGCGTCGGCGATAACGGAGGTGTAGTCATCATTACCCGCAAAAGTCGGATACATGGTCTCGGCCTGTCGGATCATCGCCTCAGAGAAGGCGTTGATCTTGGCCTTGGGCATCATGACGTAATCCGGCGCGATACAGGTCTGTCCGGCGTTGAGCATTTTGCCGAGCGCGATGCGCGGGACAATATCGTCAATCTGCGCATCATCATGAACCATAACGGGGGATTTCCCGCCCAGCTCCAGCGTCACGGGCACAAGATTTTCGCTCGCGGCGCGCATAATGTGCTTGGCGACAGAGGTGGAGCCTGTGAAGAGCAGGTGATCAAAGGGCAGGCTGGAGAAGGCCTGCGCGACCTCCACGCCGCCAGTGGCGACATAGACCTCGTCAGAGGTGAAGGCTTCCGCCATCATATCACGGAAGAGCGCAGAGAAGGTCGGCGTATATTCGCTCATCTTGACCATGACGCGGTTGCCCGCAGCGATGGCGCCGATCATGGGTGATACAGCGAGGAATAACGGATAGTTCCACGGCACGATCACACCAACGACGCCAAGAGGCTGCGGGATGATCTCACCGCGGCCCGGCTTCTGGTCAAGCGCGATGGAGACTTTGCGGGGACGCATCCACTTCTCGCCATTGTCGAGATAGTCTTTGATCTCATTATAGCAGGAAATGATATCCGCGAAGTCAGTCTCATTCATCGACCGATTGCCGAAGTCCGCGCTGATGGTCTCTTTGATCGCACTTTCATTCTGGCGGATGATATCGCGCAGTTTTAGCAGGCGCGCTTTGCGGACGTTCCAGCTGGGGTAGGGGTCTTTTTTGAACGCGGCGCGCTGTGCCATGAGCGCGGAGTTTAAGTCTGTGGCCTTCAACTCACCTTTGGCTTTGGCCTTCTCTGGATTGATGCGAACCATGGAAATTCCCCGGGCGGCTTGTCTTATTGATTGGTTTGATAATAGCGAAAATCAAGAAGGGCCGCAACGCGATGCGGTGCGACCCTTCCATTCATATGTGATGATTGATCCCGAAAGTGCCTTAGAACCGTGTGCGTAACGTCACACCATACTGAGCCGGCGCGTCCAAGAAGGCTGAACGTGACGCGCCTTGTAGCGGCGTGTTGAACGTAATCCCGCGCGTGACAACATCCGTGATGTTTAGGCCCCAGAACTCTAGCGTGACCATGTCGTTCGGCATCGTAAAGCCGATACGCGCATTGATCTTGGTGGAGGCGTCCTGAACATCAAAGGGCGTCGCCCCCGTGATAACGCCACCGGAAACCACTCGCGGGCGCGTCGACGTACGGCGGCTGGACTGATGCGATAGGCTAATATTGGCCAGTGCGTTCCAACCGGACTCACCCAGTGGACCATCATAAGTCACGCCCAACACGCTGCTAAAGTCTGGTGCATTTGTCAGGCTGCTATCGCAAAGCCCGAGGGCTTCTGTGATCGTGCCGCCATTATCACAATCAGAGCCGTAACCGGCATCGGCGTAAGTCAGCCCTGAATTCAGGAAGACATAGTCGGACAACCGCCCATTCAATTCAATTTCAAAGCCCTTGGAGCTAACGTCTTGAACGTTGAAGGTCTGGAAGCGTGTACCGGTAAATTCCAGCACCTGGAA
>CAWUKE010000110.1:0-7336 GCA_963922935.1 uncultured Alphaproteobacteria bacterium
ATCCTATTTCTGAAGAGGGGCGTGGCAACCTCACCACACTGACAGCGCTGTCGGCGGGCTATTTTCCCCTATTGCGTGCAGGCGTGCGGCAGAATCGCAGACTTTTTCTAAGCGGGAGATTGCTTGAAGTGATGGGTCACAGCTTGGGCCAAGGCCTGTCCGCGACGAGTGAGGCGGGGTTCGCAGGCCGCGATCTGGCTATAGCGACGGCGAATTTTACCCAGCGCATCATTCGTCCCGTCGCGCCAGCGTGTTTCCATCCGGTCATAGAGACCAGCCAACGCGCCAACCGGACCAGGCAGGGTGACAACGCCGCTACTGACTGTCCGCGAATGGCTAGCGTAATGGCGTTTATAGCCGTCCAGCCCGGGGCCGAGATCAATGACCGTATACCCAATCTCCGGGCTCGCACCGATCACGGCTTCCAGCAGTTGAATGCCCGGCGCGTAAGGTAAGAGCTCCGCATCATACCCAACGATCCAGCTATGAAAGACCTTGCCGTCTGTCAGGCCCAGGTCGCAAGCAGCGAGGCGGTGGCCAAAATAGAGGCTATGCAGGTCACAGCGCAGCGCATCGTCCCGCCCGCGTTCCCATAAGGCGCGTAAAAGCCCGGACGTTCCGGGGTTGGCCAACACGTCATATTTGCCGGATTCTTCAAATTTTGCGCGCTTCCAGCGCATCAGGGCCTGGTAATCATCAATATTGCGGCTCTGCGTCACGACACGGCGCGGGCCGATTTCCTCTTCGGCTTTGCGGATACGGCGGCGCGTACTTTTGAGGTGACGGCGATAGCTGCCACCTTGCGCGGATCGCCAGCCTTCTACATCGTCGATCTCGATCCGTGCCGTTTGCTCCCCGTCGGGGTCCGGCATGGCGGAAAAATGAAAAGCGCCAACGGTTTCGCCTTTTAGCAGGTCTACAACAGATAGGTCTTCCCCGATCACGGTTTGGTAGTCGCTCATTGGGGCTCCGCTGGGCCGCGCAAAGCGTCCGCCCTGCCAAGGCAGGATCGCGACCAACTCCCCCTGCCGCCGGGCCAGGGTCAGGCGGCCACCCCCTTGGAACTGATCGACGAGGGCGTGATAATCGGGGTGGTGGTAGGGGGATTCGAGCTTTGGGTCATTCGCGCGCAAACGCAGCCATGCGGCCCGATCCGCCTCGCTCAGAGCCGCCGTCGCGATTGTTGAAACGTGAAGCGCCTCATCCATGGCGTTAAGTGTAGCGGAGATTGCCTAAAACGGGATTAAAGGGAGACTTTGGGGGTGCGATTTTAAATCCGCTCAGGCCGACCCTTCGCGCCAATCAATCTCCCAGATCGATTTTGGGCTACGACGGCCTGCCCATCACCCACCGCTTTTTGTCTAGTTTCTAGGGTTGGGAGATGGGTTCGCCGGTCAAGCCGGCGAAAGCGATAAAAATTTCTACCCCAACAGGCCCATCCGGTCTGAATAGCGGCGGATAAATTCAGCTTGCTCAGCCGTTTGTCCATGGACGGCCGCAATCGTCTCCATCATCGCGGCAAGGCGGCGCGCATCGTCTTTGCCGATTGCATCGCGCAAAATATCGACCATAGGAAAGAGCGTGCTTTCAGGCAGGGTGACATCCGATTGGGCAATGTCCATTTGCCGGACCAAACCGTCTGCATCGTCGCGGTCGAGCTTCATTTCGCGGATCAATAGGCTCTCGATCTCGGCGCGTTCGTCTGTTGACAGGCGTCGGTCCTCACTCATGCGGGAGACGGCGAGCATCAGGACAGTGGCCGCTTCAATCGGGTCTTCGACCAAATCCAGACCCCGGCGGTTCACAGCTTTGGCGTGACGACGACGACGCGGCAGATTGGCTAAAGTCTGGGCGGCATCGGCGACTTCGCTGGCCCCGCGGCTAGCTCGGTTCAGCCAGAATAAGACCCCAAAAGCTGTGCCGATAATCAAAGCGAGTATGTGCATAGGCTACACTTAGCGGCTCATCGGCATGATGAATAGGGTCCCATATCGACGTGGAAGTGATCTTTGTGGGCAGCGTTAAAGTCTGGTGAAAGGGTGACGTTAAAGACTTTGCAAGCGGCGTCTCTGGCGTCCCGTAAGAACGCGCGATGCTTGCGATTATCTCCATCCCAATCCGTCAGAACGCGGATGAGGGTGCCGTCTTCCAATTCAAACGCGCCAATATCCCACGCATTGGCAAAGGCATGTTCGCTCCAACGTCCGGATCCGTTTCCGCGTTGTCGGCGGCAGGAGTAGGTCCCCATGTGATGGACGGCGGCCAAGCCTTGATCATAGCGCTTTTCGCTTAGGCGCTCGACCTCTCGCATCCATAGAAACGTTGCGACAGAGAGCGGGCATTGCATATTGGCTTCTCCGGGCAGGAGCTGCGTTTTCTCGCGGCTATAGACAATGCGCGCGACCTCCCACCCGCACGGTCCGCTGGCCTCTCGGGGGTCAGACGGTAGCGTCTTAAAGCCTTCAATATCGCGGGCCAAACTCATGCAGGTTTCAGACGGGGAGACGGCCAGTCGAAAGAGCTGTGACTTAGTGGCCCAGCCGAGGGGGCGGTCCGGATCCAGCGATCGCCATGGCAAGTGCTGCGCGGGGACATAGCGGTTGATGCCAAAGATGATCAGCGCCCCTAATGCCAAAATCAGGATAAGAGAAATCCATCCTTTCATAGGCTTAGCTATCGTTGTTCAAGCATACGACTTGGGCAATGCGACGATCCCGACGCAGGCGATCGGCCTGTAAGGCGAAGTCACCTAGCGCAATGGGCGTGGTCTCGCTGTCTTCTTGATCAACCAGTTGGGAGAGCTGTCTTGGCGCCACTGTATAGACCCGACCGCGGCGCGGTGTCTCTGCTGTCACGACGCCGACGACTTCGCCATCCGCGTCCAAAACAGGCGCGCCGGAAAGCCCACCAAGCGAGCCGCGAAGTCCGGCTGTGCGCACAAGTTCTGTCCAGATCAAAACGGGCTCGCTAGAGCGGTAACGCCCGCGGACTTCCATCCGGCCCCGACTTAAAAGCCGCCCCACAACTTCGCCTGGCTTGCCTTGTGGGAAGCCGAAGAAATAGCCGGTCTCCCCCACTTGGCGTTGGCTATTCAGATCGGTCGGTAAGGGGTCCCGTGTCCAGCCCGTGCGCAGCGTGGCCAGGTCTGCATTTTCGTAAAGCGTACTTTCGCTCACACGGAGCAAACGCCGCGCGCCGATCTTCACGCCGACAGTATCGCAACTATCGACGACATGGCGCGCGGTAATCCATTCCCCGTCTGTATTGGACGCAAAGGCCGTACCCACGCCCGAACTCGGGGCCTCAATTTCGACAAGTATCAGCGGGTCCCGTGGGCTTTCACTCGGCAGGATCGGGCCCAAATCTTCGGAGGGCGGCGCTGGCGGTACGGGGCGTTCCTGATCGCGAAACGCATAGAGCAGCATGGCCGTTACGACCGTTCCGTAAAGCAGCCAGTCCGGGAAAAAGAAGCGCCAGGACCGCATCCTTCCGCTAGCCTGCAATCGCAAAAGCCAGGATAAGCGATCCCGCAATCTTAAAGGCGGCCAGGACGACGGCAGGCGCGACGACGTCTCTCTCGATCAAATCCGGCATGCCGCGAAAAATCGCATCCGTCAGACGGAATAAAAAGAGCTGTAGGAAGAGCGAAAATGTCCCCCAGACGGCCACATCCAATAAGCCAATCTTATTCACCAAACAGGCTGCTAGCGGCAGGGCAAGGCTGATGACGGTGGCCGACAGGTGCACAGCGGCTGCCATATTGCCGTTTCCGACCAGCGCGAATTCCTTATGCGGGGTCAGCTTCACATACAGAAACACGCCGATGATGTAGATCACCGCAACGGTCAGCAAATAGAAGATCAGCCAGGGAAAACCCTGCGCAAGACTATCGAACTCCGGACCCATGGGCGGCCTTCTTGTATATATATCGTGCCCCTACCGCCCCCAAACGGTGATACGCTTCTGCGAAAGAGGCGGCAAACGCGCAAGAGGGAATTGCGGTTGGGACTGGGGCCGGTTCTCGTGCTGATTTATGTGAAGATCGTCAGATTCCCGCCTGACGATATTGATCTTGAACCTATATTCAGTAGATTTATTGCGTTGTTGTGCTGCACTAGCTTTCGGGGGCAAAAATGAAATCTTTCACACAGCTATTTTCAATTACGGCATTGAGCACGGCTTTGGCTTTGACCTCACCGTTGGATATCCCAGAGTGGCAAGACGGGGCGTTTAGCTGGAACGCGGCTGAGGCCGCGAATATTCGCAAAACTCGGATTAAACAACGCAATAACGGGCTCTACAAATCCGTCTTACGCACGACCCTCGATCCGGAGGACACAAGCACTGTCTCCGAAGTCGATTTCGAATTTTCCTCAATCGATGGCGAAGTTCTGTTTTCGAAAACGGATAAAAAGGCCGATAAGCAGCGGACGAAATATAAAGAAGTCACCGGTCTGTCGGCTGAGCTTGAAGTCATTGAGTATCAGGACGGTAGCGATATTGTGATGATGCCGACCATGCCCGGCGAAACGACGACGACAGAATTGGGCGAGACTCGGACGAAATTACGCCTGCGCATGCGCCAGAATGGCAGCATCGTCGCGACCCATATCGGCAAACCCAAATTCATGAATGCCTTTTGCAGCATTGACGTCAAAAAGAAGGATGTCTGCAGCAATTTCGACGGAGCGCTGGTACTGGGTGGGCAACCGCTTGAGGTAAAGCGCATCAATGCCAATTGGAGCGTCGACCTGCCAGAGGGCATTAGCGGTGAGCTGACGCCGGATACAAAACTTATCGTCTCCACTACGGCGCGGGGGACAAACGGCGAAGTACTGGACCAATCGACGACGGTTCAAACCCCGGGCGACGATCGCGGGATCGAACTGGAATTCGCCTATTTCCGCGTCGGCCCAGCGGGCGGAGGCCTTGTTGTTGCCAATCAGCCCGCCAATATTGAGGTCGAGCAGCGTCTCGACGCGCGGATCGGAACGGATGCGATCGACGCGAATATCATCAATGTGACTGACCTGCCAGCCACGCCTTACCGCGAATTCTCCATCCCGGAGATCACCTTTATCGAGCCCGACAATGTGGTGGATATGGAATTTGTCCTCACGACATCATTTTTTGATGAGATCGGGAACTTCATGTTTTCGGCACAGACACGCGGGACGGCTGATGAAGGCGAAAGCGCCAGTTTCCTTCAATTCGAAGAGCCCTTCGAGGGCCCGGAACCTATGTCAAACGACCACCTTTATCGAATGACACTGAATCCCGATGGAGAGACCTTCTCCCTTACTCTCGGCGTGTTGGGTGAAAATGCCAAAAGAGCGGCCACGATGAGGGTGGTTATCACACCGGATGATGGGGGCTCAGAAGCCGACCCCGCCGAACTCGAAGTGGCTGAAAGTGCTTATTTAAACCTTTGGCTCTTGCCGGCGGCAGCGGACAGTTTCGACGCGCTCGATGCAGTAGGGGAGGTGGATTATGCATTTTCACTTTTCACGGATGGCGAGTTACAAGATACGCTTCAAGGGGTCAGCGGAACACCCAGGACGATCATCGCGGACACGCCCTTTCTCTCTATGGAGGACTTGGAAGGCCGCTTCGCCGCACAAGACGATAATGGCGATGCGATCAATATTGCGATCATTGATACGGGTATAGATTACAACTTTCTACCCTAACGCGTTGCTTGATGGGCAGGCTTAGGCGAAGGTTATGCATCGCCCGGATACACTGGGCGATGCAATGCGAGACTATTCATAGACCCTGACATTACAGAATGGCTGCGCACCCATCAGCAATATGCTTTGCTGGTCGTGCCACTCTTTGCGTTTTTGGAGGCGTTTGTTGGCATCGGCCTGTTTGTATCTGGCGCCATCTTGCTGTCGGTCTGCACGTTTCTTTACGTTGAGCAAATTGCGACCCTACCACAGATGCTGCCCTTAGCGTTCTTAGGTGCGCTCCTAAGCGATCATAGCGGCTTCTATATCGGTCGCTTTGTCGGTCCGCGGTTCCATCAAACGGCCTTCGCGGTAAAGCGCGCAAAACGCTTGGACAAAGCCGAGCAAACGATCGCTAAATATGGGGTTTTCGCCATTTTCATTGGCCGTTTTGTAACACCGATCCGGAGTATCGTTCCGCTCGTCACGGGCCTAAGCGGGATGGCCCGCCTGCGCTATTCTCTCTTTGACGCCATCGCCTGCGCGACCTGGACGGCTTGCCTTGGGCTTCTCGTCGTTGGGATTGACGCGATTTGGACTTAAATCCCTGCCATCCTGCACCCCAAACCTTTGAAATCTCGTCCTTACCAACAATCGTATCCCCGCCCTCCAAATCTGCGGCACATTTCTATCATCCACCGCCATCACGAGGGGTTGCGACGACCTTGGATCGGTGGACCTGATATCTGCGTGATCTGACGTGGGACGATCCGGGCCTTGTCGCGGTTTGGGTGTCCCTTGGGACAGAAGCGCGGGATCGTCAGGCCGGAGGGCCTGTGGGTGAGTGTGAGGGCTTAAACGTGCCAATCATGCACCCCGCCTTCGGTCCGGGCTTTATGCCATGGGGGCTGAACGCCCTGATAGCCTCTAGGGTCCTAAGCGGGTGAGCTGTTCGGTCGGCCCTGTGAAGGCGGTTTCGCGTGCGTCCCTGTGATATCGGGATGCGGGCGTGTCTCGTTGAAAATCGGTGTGTCTTCTCATTGTCCATCAATGAGACCCGCCCGCATTCGTGAGCTTTTCACGAAAGTGCCAGACAAAGCCGTGGCCTTTGATGCCCGGCCTGCATTTCCGCATGTCGACCTACGACCAATGTCGAGCCATTTGGCCGCGTCTTCGCCTTGCGGTGCGCGGCGCGCGGGTCTAAGCGCGAGGCCACTCAAAGGACCTCAATCGGGAGATTTTCATGGCACGGGCTAAAATTGCGCTGATCGGCGCAGGCATGATCGGCGGGACACTCGCTCACATTTGCGCACGCGAAGAATTGGGCGATGTTGTCCTCTTCGATATTTTCGAAGGCACAGCGAAGGGCAAAGCGCTCGATCTGAATGAAGCCACGCCTGTCTTCGGTAAAGACTGCCACTTAAAAGGCACGAATGATTATGCCGATATTGCGGGCGCGGATGTCTGCATCATCACGGCGGGTTTCCCGCGCAAGCCCGGCATGGACCGCGCCGATCTGATCGGCAAAAACCTTGAAGTCATTAAACAGGTCGCGCACGGCATCAAAGAGCACGCGCCGAAAGCCTTTGTGATCTGTATTACGAACCCGCTCGATGCGATGGTTTGGGCGCTGCAGAAGTTTTCAGGGCTACAGCCGCGTAAAGTGG
>CAWUKE010000111.1:0-7296 GCA_963922935.1 uncultured Alphaproteobacteria bacterium
ACAGTGACCGGTATGATCCAGACCTTCCAAGCCATGATGATCTATGGTGCAGGTGATCCACAGCTGATGGCTGGCGGTATCTCTGTCGCGCTTGTGACGACCATGCTCGGCCTGATCGTTGCGATCCCGCTTCTGATCATCCACAGCTTTGCGGCGAGCCTGTCGCGCTCTGTCCAAAGCACACTGGAAGAGCAGTCTGCCGGTATCGTGGCCCGCCACGTTGAGGCCCGCTCCGGCGCGCCAATGGCGAGCATCTAATCCGCCCCTTCCGCCCCGGTTTTCGGGGCGGATGTCACCACCGCGCTGTGAGGGTCTTTAAAGGTCTCTCACGCCCGGTGACCCCGTTAACGCCATAAGGATCGAAACCCATGGGCAATATTATCGGTGGATTGCAGGCCTTCTTGCAGCAGGGCGGGCCCGTCCTTATCCCCATCGCGCTCGTCATCTTTGCGATGTGGACGCTGATCTTGGAGCGCTTCGCTTACTATCTTCTCGCGCATAAGCCGATGAAAGCGCGCTTATTGAATGAGTGGAACGCCCGCGCTGATAAATCGTCTTGGAAAGCCTATGCGATCCGTGACGAAATGATTAGCCAGGTCAAAGAGCGGACAATTTCGAACGTCTCTATCATCAAAACACTTGTCGCACTGGCGCCGCTTCTGGGTCTGCTCGGCACAGTGACGGGCATGATCGATGTGTTCGATGTGATGGCCTATAGTGGGTCGAGCTCGGCACGTCTGATGGCCGGCGGCGTCTTCCGCGCGACAATCCCAACGATGGCCGGCATGATGGCTGCGCTGTCCGGGCTTTACTTCGCGACAGTCTTGCCGCGTTGGAGCGCCCGTGAAACGCAACGCTTTGCGGACGATCTCGTCCTCGAGCGGACCGCTTAGACCCCTACGGACAGAAAGGACCCGTCATGAGACGATCTCGTAAAAAATTGTCCGATGAGGGCGAAGTCGATATGACACCGATGCTCGACATCGTGTTCATCATGTTGATCTTCTTCATCGTTACCGCTGTCTTCCTGGATGAGGAAGGGATTGATGTGACGCAGCCCCCACCGCCGCCGGATCAGCCTAACCCGCCTGACTCACCGCCCGCGATTACGGTTTATGTCGACAATAATAATCAATGTTCTGTCGATGGGGTCCGGACAACCTGCGATGGTGTCTTGGCGCGCGTCGAACGTCAGCTCGCCGATAAGGCCGGTGCGTCCGTCATCCTTCGCTTCCATCCGCAAAGTCAGAACCGCATTTTGGTGCAGTTAAAAGATCAGCTGGATGGTCGTGAGTTGTCGAGCAAGATTGAAGTCATTGAGGAAACGTAAATTCGGCGGGATGAGGTTTCTGACCTAATTCTGTAAACATTGTAATGAAATTGCACTTCATTTACAAAAAGCGCACTTTGTGATATAGGTTAATAATATGGGTCGACGTTCTAGAACCGTCATTGAAGATGAAGGCACAGAATTAAACATGACACCAATGTTGGATGTCGTGTTCATTCTCTTGATCTTCTTCATTGTGACGTCTGTCTTCGTGAAGACACCGGGGCTTGAGCCGAATGAGCCCGTTGCTTCGACGGATGTAGAGTGGAACCCGACGATTTTGATCGCGGTCGACTCCACGTCTAATGTCTGGATCGATAAGTCGCCTTATCAGATCAACGAAGTCCGGCCGATCATAACGGCGCTTCGGGACGAAACGCCGAAAGCCAATGCGATTATTCAGGCGGACCGGAATGCTGAAGTCGGAACGGTGATGCAATTACAAGAACTGTTCCAAGAGCTTGAAGTGCCGGTTCGTTTGGCGACGGAATAGAGAATTATTCAAGGCGTCGGCTATGGTGTCGATGTCGAGGAAAGAAAGGGTAGAATTATGGGTGCGATACGCTGGTTAGCCATTATCCCCGCTGCGATTGTGACCGTCGGTCTCTTCGTGCTGATGATGAGCCTGATTTCCGAAGAGTTCAAACCGGAAGACAAAATTGAGCTGTCTGATTTTGAGATTAACCCGACGGTTGAAGATGTGAAAATCATTGAGCGCGAGACCAAGGTCACAGAGATCAAGCAAATCGAAACGCCGCCACCGCCGCCACAAATTGAGCGCGCGAAAGCGGACCAACCGTCTGAGCCTGTGGCCACACTTGAAGGGGCGATCCCTGAGTTCGAAGCGCCAAAGATTGACCGGTCTCAGTTCGAGATTGCCGTGTCTGACCGTGACGCGCAGCCGCTCGTGCGGATTCCGCCACAAATGCCGCCTCGCGCTGAAAAGTCTGGGCATTGCCGCGTGAAGTTTAATGTGAGCCCTGAAGGTCAGCCCTTCGACGTGGTCGCGACTTATTGCACAGAGCGTCTGTTTGAGCGTCCCTCAATCCGCTCTGTTCAGAAGTGGAAATATAACCCGAAAATCCAAGATGGTCGCCCTGTAGGCCGGACGGGTGTGGAGTCAAAAATCACTTTCCGCTTGGCCGATGAGCGCGGGAACATCATCCCTGAGTAGGCCTTAATAAGCTCACGAAATTTCCGGGATGGCGGCGATCCGTCGCTCTCCCCACCGGGCCGGTCTTCCCGCATAAGGATCACGAAGATGTGCGATTGTGTGGCTTTTATCCTGCCCGTTTCAGTCCCATAATAAATGTCATAACCCCAAAAACGGGATGGATAAGATGGCTACAAATTCTCGGACTTCTATGTTCAAAACGGTCAAACGTCGTGTGACGACAGTGCTGAGCGTCAGTGCACTCGCCATTGCGACAGTCGGTATCGCGGGGCCGATGACCGTAGACTTGGCCTTTGCCCAAGACGAAGCCCCTGCTGAAGGCCGTCAGTTCTCTGCCGCGAATGGCGAAAAGGTCAGCCAAGCCAATGAAGCGCTGAACAATGGGAGCCCGCAACAAGCCATCACAATCTTGAGCAATCTGCTCAATGGTGGCGGGGTGATGAACCCTTATGAGCGTAGCCTCTCTTACCAGATCCTGGGGTCCGCTTACAACGAACTGGAAGACTATAACGGCGCGCAGCGGGCGTTCCAAGATGCGATTAATGCGGGCGGCCTTCTGCCGAATGAAGCGGATGCGTTACGGGTGAATGTGGCGCAGCTGATGATCTTGAATGGTCAGTTTCGTGAAGGCGCCGAATCGTTAGAACGCTTCCTCGCCAATGGCGGGCAGGAAAAGCCGGTCTTTACAGATTTGCTCGTCCAAGCTTGGGTCGAAGCCGAAGATTATCGTCGCGCCCTACCATGGGCCGAGAAGTGGTTTAACCGCGCCAGCCCAAAAGAGCGTCGCCATTTTGACCTGCTCAACTTCCTCTACAACAATCTCGGCATGACAGGGAAGCAGGCCGACATCGTCAAAGAGATGATCATGAAGTGGCCGCAAGACCGCGATCTCTGGAATAGCTGGGCGTCCATGCTGGCCAATGGCGGCCGGGAACAGGATGCGTTTGAGGTCCAGAAAATGCTCTATTTGGGCGGCGCTCTGAGAGATGAGCAAGACCTTAAAAAAGTCATCAGCTATTACAGCTTCTATGAAATGCCGTTCCAAGCCGCGCAAATCCTCGAGCGTGAAATGAATAGCGGTCGGATTTCCCGAACGCCCGATAATCTGAAAGAGCTTGCGACGTATTACCGGACGGCGCGTGAATATGGTCGGGCGATCCCGATCTTGGAACAAGCGGCGCAGCAGTCCAACACGGCGAAACTCTATGCCGATTTGGGCGAAGCCTATTATAATGAAGGCATGTGCGACAAATCCGAGTCAGCGTTCCGCAAAGCGATTGATCGGGGCTATGATGCGGGTAAGTCCTGGATGCAGGTCGGGAACTGCATTTACGATTCAACCCAAGATGCACCGCGTCTTGATTGCGGAAATTATGATTTTGAGGCCGCGCGTCTCGACCCGTCTATAAAGCGTCAGATTTCTGCGCAGATTGATCAGGCCGAAGTCAGCCAAATCCGCGCTGCCGCTGTCGAAACCTTCCGTCGCGTGCCACAAGGCTCCCGTGAAACGCGTAATGCGCGCAAGTGGATTGAATTTATCGGCAATGAGAAGCAAAGCTTCATCAATCGCTGCGAATTCGGTGTTTCGGTCGAAGTGGAACAGTGCTTCAGCGCGATCCAGCTTGCTTACAATGCGCAGGTCTTCTCAGGGGGTGAGTTCGTTCTCGCTGAAGAAAAGTGCGAAAAGTATAAAGACGAATATGACGCGAAATATGTGACGACGACGACAAACTAATCGCGTCGACATCTCTAAATTTTCAAGACCCAGCTTTTTAGCTGGGTCTTTTTTTGGACTTTTGTAGCATTTGACCCGAATTTGCGCGCGGTGTTTGAAGGCTAAGTCACGCGATCCGTGGAAAATAGCCCACTGTATTACGGGCTAATCGAACCGTCTGAACGCATATTCAGCGCATTATTGACTGAAATCGTTTCCTCGGAGACTGTGTTAATCCCTTATCAATCGCTTTCCGCCCACCTACACGTATTAAAGACAAATTAGCGCACCTGTGAGTCGAACAAAAAATGGGCCAAAGGTGTCGAAATGGCGTGCTTTGACGCGTCAGGGATCGGGGAACACATATATGGCATATCCTTCCAACGCGTTTGCGCCGAACATTCCCCGCATTTTCTTTACGAAAGTGGGAAACCAGCAGCTGCGCACCGCGATTTGGAAGGGCGTTGATAAAGGGTTTGGCAAGCGCACGCCGCTGCTCTTCTTCAATGGTATTGGCGCCAACCTCGAAATTGCGCAGCTTTTTGCCGATACATTTACAGGCCGGGATATCATTACCTTTGATATGCCGGGTGTGGGCGGTTCGCCGGATCCGACGGTTCCCTACCGTCCGTGGTGGGTCGCAAAAGCGGCCAAGCAAATCCTGGATGAAAATGGCTATCACCGCGTTGACGTGTTGGGCGTGAGTTGGGGCGGTGGTCCGGCGCAGCAATTTGCCTGGCAATGCAAAGAGCGGACGCGCCGCTTGGTATTGTGCGCGACCAGCCCGGGTTGGACCATGGTGCCGGGCAATCCCAAAGCCCTGTCAAAAATGGCGAGCCCGCGCCGCTATATTGACCGTGACTTCTTGAAGAAAAATTTTGAAACGCTTTACGGTGATGCTGTGTCCCACACCGATGAGTTTACCATCAATATGGTGCCACCGTCTGTTAAGGGTTATTTGTTCCAGCTCGGCGCGATGGCCGGATGGTCGTCTGTGCCGATTGCGCGCCGCATTCGCGCCAAAACGCTCATCATTATGGGTGGGAATGATCACATTGTGCCGGCGGTGAATGGCAAGATTTTGGACTTCCTCTATCGCCGTTCACGTTTGGAGATTTTGCCCGACGCAGGGCATCTCTTCTTGCTGACGCGCCGCGATGAAACGGTTGAAATTATCCGCGACTTCTTTGGCGAACCAGAGATGCCAATGCCGCATGCCGAGCCTGTCGAAGTGCCATCCGTTGCAGCGAGCTTCGTTCACGCGTAAGGACAAGGCTCTAACTCTTGAAGGAGAGCCGCCCATGTCCGATGATAACAAGTCCTCAAAAGCGGGCGGTGACGTCGCGCGTCGCATTTGGCTGGCGGGCATTGGCGCCTACGGCAAAGCGTTTGAAGAAGGCAAAGCCCAACTCGGCAAGCTCGGCGGGTCGTCATCGGATATGTTCGATCAGCTGGCGGAAAAGGGCGAGAAGCTCGAAATGGCCGCCAAAATGCAAGGCTTGAAGCTGGCCGGCAAAGCCAATGAAATTCGCGAAGATATAGGCGTAGAGGACCGTATCGCGGCAATGCGCGAGCGTCTTACTGGAGCAGTCCCGACACTGGGTAAGGGCGACACCGAAGCGCGGATGGACCGGTTGGAAGCGAAACTGGATTCAATTGAAGCTAAGTTGGATGCAGTGCTGAAGAAAACCAGTAGCCCAAAGCGCGCCACGACGCAGCGCACGAAAACGACGACCCCTAAAAAGACGTCATCCAAAAAGTCGACGAAATAGTCTGGCCGATCGTCTGATGATGATCTGGCGCAGAAGACAGTCCTAATGAGCGCCCCCCGCTCAAAGACGAAAGAGACCATCCTGCGCACCGCGCAGGCGCTTTTCAACAATGAAGGCGAACATGCCGTTTCCAGCGTTGATATTGCGGCAGTGATCGGGATTTCCCCCGGCAATCTCTATTACCACTATAAAGGTAAAGAGCCGATCATAGAGGCTCTGTTTGAAGACTTTGAGGTGGAGCTGCGCCAAGTTCTCGGCGCGCCGATCCGCGAACCGCTCGCTCTCGAAGATAATTGGGTCTACCTCTATATCATCTTCGAAGAGATTTGGGATTTTCGCTTCTTCTATCGCAATCAGGCCGAAATCCTGCAGCGCGTTCCTAATCTTCAAGGCCAGTTTTCGAGACTTCTGGCCCTGAAGGAACAAACCGCCTTTTCCTTGCTCTCGGACTTAGAAGGCCCCGGCTATTTGGAATTTGGGGAAGGGGATAAGGCGGCTTTGTCGGCCCGATTGGCGCAGCATTTTACCTTCTGGCTGCAATATCATGAACTTCGTGAAGGCTCTGTGCCGACCAAGGCCTTAATTGATCGCGGCGTCTATCAAAGCCTGTCCATGATCGCGCCCTATTGGGCCAAAGGCGAGGGCTTTGCCGAACTCCTACGCGACGCGGAACCGGGTTAAGGGCCAAGCCTACATTGCAGAAGGCTACTGGCCAGCCAAAAGGGTGAACGCTTTATGAATAGCGGTTTCAGCTTGGTCTCAATTTTGCTAGTCTATTAGGGATTATGACCCGTCTGACTGCCGCGCTTTTAACGACGACCCTGTTGATCGGGGCCGGTATTGCACAGGCACAAGGTCAAGAGGGCTACTTCCCAGCAGATAGGATCGAGGCCTCTGGCAGCACGTTTACAGATTTGCGTTTGGAAGATATTCCACCGGAGCAAATCGCGTCGGACGTTAGATCAGAGTTTAATCCGCGCACAGGGCGTCAGGAATTTGTGGCCCCGACCTTTGATCCTTTCGCCGAAGACGATGCGCTCGCCGCGGACGTGACCTTGCGTAGCACGTCCAATGCGCGCGATCTGAACGGCGTGTTGATGCAAGACGGGGCCTTGCTGGATATTGCCTTCTTCTACTCTCGCAGTGGCGATGTTGAATTTGGCCGAACGCAGGACGCTCTGTACCTCAGCGGGGAGCCCGTCCCGATTGTCAGTCGGGATCGCCGCGATTTGGAGTGCTCATCCCGCGTGACAGAGACCGTCTATCTGGCGGATCGTTATTATGGCGGGTTTTCCGGCTATCGGGG
>CAWUKE010000112.1:0-7273 GCA_963922935.1 uncultured Alphaproteobacteria bacterium
AACGGGTAAATCTCCCTAACAGCCTCACGATTTTAGCCGTGCCTTTGGGCGCGGCTTTTTTGTGCGTTCTGACCTGACACAGACCCCTTGTGTGAACGGTTTAGATTGTGAAGAGTTAGTTCATGACAGATGGCGCTGACGGTGCTAGTGCCGTGCGCGCTTTTGGCTAGCAAGGACCGACCATGTCTGACCGCACCGCGTTGAACCAGCAGTTCATCGACACTGATTTTCTCGACGGGGCTTCCGCCCTTTATCTGGAACAAATGCAGGCGCGATTTGCGGAAAATCCTGCCAGTGTCGACGCCAGCTGGCGGGCCTATTTTGAAAGTCTTGGCGAAGATCGCGCCAACGCCAAGAAGAATGCGGACGGGCCGTCTTGGAAGCGCCCGAACTGGCCACCAACGCCGAATGGTGATCTCACGGGCGCGTTGACAGGCGATTGGGGCGACACGGAAGCGGTTGCGGCGAAAAAGATTGCGGCCAAGCAGCCGGATCTTTCTGAGGATGCGGTCAAAGCGGCGGCGAAAGATAGTCTGCATGCGTTGATGTTGATCCGTGCCTACCGCGTGCGCGGGCATTTGATCGCGGACCTCGATCCGTTGGGGCTGCGTGTTGTGGAGGAACATCCGGAATTGCGGGCCGAGACATACGGCTTTGGCCCCAATGATCGCGACCGGAAAATCTTCATCGATGGTGTTCTGGGCCTGGAATATGCGACCATCAATGAAATTTTGGAGATTGTGAAACGCACGTACTGCTCCACCATCGGGGTGCAGTTCATGCATATCTCTAACCCGGCGGAAAAAGCCTGGATTCAGGAACGCATCGAAGGGCCGGATAAGGGCGTCAGCTTTACCAAAGAAGGGCGGCTCGCCATCTTGCAAAAGCTGATCGAGGGAGAAGCGTTTGAACAGCTTCTGCACAAACGCTACCCAGGCACAAAACGCTTCGGGATTGATGGCGGCGAAGCGCTGCTGCCGGCACTAGAGCAGATCATTAAGCGTGGCGGACAGCTGGGCTTGCAAGATATCAATATCGGCATGCCGCACCGCGGACGGTTGAACGTCATGGCATCTGTGATGAAGAAGCCTTACTCGGCGATCTTCTATGAATTTACGGGCGGGGTCGCTTCTGGCGGCGAAGATTTCGGGTCCGGTGATGTGAAATATCACTTGGGCGTCTCTGATGATCGGGAATTTGACGGCAATAAGGTTCACTTAAGCCTCGCGCCTAACCCCTCTCACCTCGAAGTTGTTGCTCCCGTCGTGATCGGTAAAGCGCGGGCGAAGCAGCAGCAGCTTTCTGGCACATACCGGACGCATAATCCCAAGCGGGTGATGGCGGTTCTGCTGCATGGCGATAGCGCCTTTGCGGGTCAGGGCGTGGTGATGGAAACCCTGCAAATGAGCCAGCTGGCCGGCTACCGCACAGGTGGGTCGATCCATGTGGTCGTCAATAACCAGATCGGCTTTACGACTACGCCAGACGAGTACCGCTCCGGCGAATATTGCTCAGACGTCGCCTATATGGTCCAGGCGCCGATCTTCCACGTCAATGGTGATGATCCGGAGGCGGTGGTTTACGCCGCCCGCATCGCAACAGAATATCGTCAGGAATTTGGGCGCGATGTCGTTCTCGATATTGTCTGCTATCGCCGCTACGGTCACAATGAAGGGGACGATCCAAGCTTCACACAGCCCATCATGTATAAGGTGATCAATGGGAAGCCCTCGCCGCGTCAGCTCTACGCCACAAAGCTCGTCTCCCAAGGCGATCTGACAGAGGCCGAGCATAAGAAGCGCGTGGACGATTTTTATGCCTATCTCGACGAGGAGTTTGAAAAAGCGAAGACGTTTGAGACGCAGCAACCCGAATGGTTGGACGGGGTCTGGTCGGGCTTAAGTTTGCCGGAAGGCGCAGACCTCAAACGGCGCGGCGATACGGGTGTAGAACTCGAAACGCTGAAAGAGATCGGCCAAAAAATCACGCGCGTTCCGAATGATGTGAAGATCCACCGCACGCTGAAAAAGATCATCCAGCGCCGCGCCGAAAAAGTGGAAGAAGGCAACGCCCTCGATTGGGGCCTCGCGGAACATTTGGCCTTTGGCTCACTTGTTTTGGAAGGCCATCCCGTGCGCTTATCTGGGCAGGACTCAGAGCGAGGCACGTTCTCACAGCGTCAATCGCATTTCATCGATCAAGAGAGCGAGAAGAAATATACGCCGCTCAATAATCTGTCTGATGATCAGCAATATTATCAGGTGCTCAACTCGCATCTGTCCGAAGAAGCGGTGCTAGGCTTTGAATATGGTTTTTCGACGACGGCCCCACAGGCGCTGACAATCTGGGAAGCGCAATTCGGCGATTTCGCGAATGGCGCGCAGGTCATGGTCGATCAGTTCATTAGTTCAGCGGAACAGAAATGGCTGCGCATGAGCGGCCTCGTCATGTTGCTACCGCATGGTTATGAGGGGCAAGGGCCAGAGCATAGCTCCGCTCGCTTAGAGCGTTACCTGCAAATGTGCGCGGAAGATAATATGCAGGTCTGCAATGTCTCCACGCCGTCTAACTATTTCCACGTGCTGCGGCGGCAAATCCATCGGAATTTCCGCAAGCCCCTGATCATTATGAGCCCGAAAAGCTTGCTGCGCCATCCGCTCTGCGTTTCGTCGCTGGATGAAATGGGGCCGGGCACATTCTTCCACCGTGTCCTGTGGGATGATGCGCAATATAAGCCGGAGACGACGCAGATTAAGCTCGCGGATGACAAGAAAATCAAGCGCGTGATCGTCTGTTCGGGTAAGGTCTATTATGATTTGTTTGCGGAGCGTGAAAAGCTGGGCCGGAACGATGTCTATTTGCTACGCCTTGAGCAATTCTACCCCTATCCTGACGATGCGCTGCAAGAAGAGCTGAAGCGCTTCCCGCAGGCCGAGATGATCTGGTGCCAGGAAGAGCCCAAAAATATGGGCGCGTGGCAGTTTGTGCAGGACCGCCTGGAAGAAACGCTTATCGCTTTGAAAGCGAAGCATACGCGACCGCGTTATGTGGGTCGCCCGCCCGCCGCATCAACCGCAACAGGCATCGCCGAAAAGCATAAGAAAGAGCAGCAGGCCATCCTCGACGAGGCGTTTGAAAAATAAGCCTTATGTCTGATTTAGACGCAGACGAAAACACGATATCAGCGAAGCCAGCACTGGGCTTCGCCGTCTCTGTCTTTTTAGGCGGTATGGTTTTGCTGCTACCGCTTGTTTTAATTCTTCTAATCGCGGGCTGAGACCGCTAGGACGCAATCATGACTGATATTACGATCCCGAATGTTGGCGAATCTGTTTCGGAAGTAACGATTGCCACTTGGTTTAAACAGCCCGGCGATGCGGTCGCCAAAGATGAAGCCCTTGTCGAAATTGAAACCGATAAGGCGAGCCAAGAACTGGTCGCGCCCGAAGACGGTACGTTGGCGGAAGTGCTGGTCGCGGAAGGCGATACGGTGGCGGTGGGCACCTTGATTGCAAAGCTGGGCTCTGGTGGGGCAACGAATGGTGCGGCGGCCCCAGCGCCGAAAGAAGAAGCTGCAGCCGCCGCCTCGACTTCTGGCGGAGCGACCATCGATATTGACGTCCCCAATGTGGGTGAAAGCGTCTCAGAGGTCACAGTGGCCAGTTGGATGAAATCCATTGGCGATGCTGTTGAAAAAGACGAACCGTTAGTCGAACTGGAAACCGATAAGGCGGCGCAGGAATTGGTCTCCCCCAGCGCTGGAGTTCTGACAGAGATTTTAGTCCCCGAAGGCGACATCGCCAAGATCGGCGATACGCTCGCTCGCTTGTCTGAAGGCGCAAGCGGCGCCCCTTCTAATGCGGGTGATGAGGGCGGAGGCCTGCCAGTCTCTGATAAAGTCAATGCGGGTAGCATTCCGTCTGATGACAGTTCCGCGGCCCATGTGATGCCTGCGGCGGCCAAGATCATCCGCGAAGAAGGTCTCGATCCCGCAAAGATCAAAGGAACAGGCAAAGATGGCCGGATTTTAAAGGCAGACGCGATGAAAGCGGCGGCCGATGGAACGGCTAAAATTTCAGCTCCTGCGCCTTCCGCTCCAAGTGCTGCGTCAGCGCCGACACCGAGCGCGCCTTCCGCGCCGCGTGAATTAGGCGAGCGTGAAGAACGCGTGCGTATGTCGCGTCTTCGTCAGACCATCGCGCGTCGCTTGAAGGATGCGCAAAACACGGCGGCCATGCTGACGACTTATAACGAGGCCGACATGAGCGAGATCATGGCGCTTCGGTCCAAGTATAAAGAGCTCTTCATCAAGAAGCATGATGTGAAGCTCGGCTTTATGAGCTTCTTTGTAAAAGCCTGTGTCCAAGCTTTGAAAGAAGTACCGGCTGTGAACGCCGAGATCGATGGCACGGACATTATCTACAAGAACTATTACGATATCAGCATTGCTGTCGGCACGCCGAAAGGTCTGGTTGTGCCGGTCCTGCGGGATGCGGACGCGCTTTCGCTCGGCGGTATTGAAAAAGGTATCGGCGAGTTGGGCGCGAAAGCCCGCGATGGTCAGCTGACCATGGCGGATATGAGCGGCGGAACGTTCACCATTTCCAACGGCGGTGTTTACGGCTCGCTGATGAGTTCGCCTATTTTGAACCCGCCGCAGGTTGGTATTTTAGGGATGCATAAGATTGAAAAGCGTCCCGTTGTTGTGAATGATCAGATCGTCATTCGCCCGATGATGTATCTGGCGCTCAGCTATGATCACCGCATCGTTGACGGGAAAGAGGCTGTGACCTTCCTTGTTCGCGTCAAAGAATGTCTTGAAGATCCAGAACGCTTACTGCTTGACCTCTAGAACGAGGCCAAAGTTTTGGCCTCTGATCTGTAAAGAAAAAAGCCGCGCTGGACATGGTTCCAGCGCGGCTTTTTGTTTCGCTCTATGCTGCGCCTTAAGCGGGCGGGGCATATTCCGTCAGGGTGATCCCGTCCACAGCCGCGATATATTCATCAATGCTCGGCGTACGGCCCAAGATGGTCGACAGCACTACGACAGGGGTTGAAGCGAGCAGGCTTTCGCCTTTCTTCTCATCCGAATCCTTCACCACACGACCTTGGAAAAGGCGGGTAGACGTCGCCATCACCGTATCGCCCGGTTCGGCCTTTTCCTGGTTCCCCATGCAGAGGTTACAGCCTGGCCGTTCGAGATACATAATGTTCTCATAGGCTTTGCGGGCGTTTTCCTTGGGCGCATCATCGTTGAATTCAAAGCCGGAATATTTCTGCAAAATATCCCAATCGCCTTCGGCCTTAAGCTCATCAACGATATTGTAGGTCGGTGGGGCGACAACGAGCGGGGCTTTAAACTCGACCTTGCCGTTTTGTCGTTCAATGTTCTGCAGCATCTGCGAGATGATCTTCATGTCGCCTTTGTGGACCATGCAGGATCCAACAAAGCCGAGATCAACCTTTTTATCGCCGCCATAGTAAGAGACCGGGCGGATCGTATCGTGCGTGTAGCGTTTAGAGACGTCCTCATTATTCACGTCAGGATCGGCAATCATCGGCTCGTTGATTTCGTCCAGATCGACTACGAATTCTTGATAGTATTTCGCATTGTCATCCGGGCGAAGGGGCGGGTTTTCGCCAGACTTGATCTCGGCAATCCGCGCATCGGCTTTGTCGATCAGACCTTGTAGGACGCCTTTCGCGTTATCCATGCCTTTATCGATCATGATTTGGATGCGGCCTTTGGCAATTTCCAACGACTCGATCAGCGTATCCGGCTCTGAAATACAGATGGACGCTTTGGCTTTCATCTCCGCGGTCCAGTCCGTGAAGGTAAAGGCCTGGTCAGACAGTAGCGTGCCGATATGCACTTCGATGACGCGGCCTTGGAAAACATTGTCGCCGCCAAACTCGTCCAGCATCTGCGCTTGGGTGGCGTGGACGACATCGCGGAAGTCCATATGCTTGGCGAGTTTGCCTTTAAAGGTGACCTT
The DNA here is from genome assembly GCA_963922935.1 of uncultured Alphaproteobacteria bacterium. Taxonomy (GTDB): domain Bacteria; phylum Pseudomonadota; class Alphaproteobacteria; order Caulobacterales; family Maricaulaceae; genus Litorimonas. The sequence continues at coordinate 5,997 of CAWUKE010000112.1, forward strand.
GACTGATTGCGGGATCGGCATGGTCGCTTCGCCCGTGGCCAATGCCAGGGCTACTGTTCCCGAGTCTGCACCGAAGGCGACACCTTTGGACATGCGCGTATGGCTGTCGCCACCAATGATCACGTCGCGATCATCCACCGTGATATCGTTCAGCACTTTGTGGATCACGTCCGTCATCGGATGATAGACGCCCTTCGGATCGCGGCCTGTAATCAGACCAAAGCTGTTCATAAAGGCCATCAGCTTGGGCGTATTACGCTGCGCCTTTAGGTCCCAGACCGAGGCTGTGTGACAGCCGGACTGGTAAGACCCATCGACAGACGGAGAAATCACCGTCGCCGCCATCATTTCCAGCTCTTGGCTGGTCATCAGGCCCGTCGTGTCTTGAGAGCCGACAATATTGACTTTGACCCGGACGTCTGAGCCCGCGTGCAGGACGGTGCCTGGCGCCACACCGACAGCGTTGCGGTTGAAGATCTTCTCAACGGCTGTAAGGCCTTGGCCTTCATGGGAAATCTCTTTGGCCTTGGCGTAGACTTGTGGCGCTTCGATGCCGAGGATGCTCGCCGCCATCGTTTGCAGTTTTTTGCCAAACACGACCGCGTAAGATCCGCCCGCGCGGATGAATTCCAGCTTTTGCGGGGTGAGGGCGGAGGCAATATCGCAAAGTTCTTCCGTTTCGTCTTCGTTGAGGAGCTTTTTGGTCTTCGTGTTGATCGTCAGGACTGTGCCTGTGTCGACAGAATAGACTTGCTCCAGCTCAGGCTCGCCGTCTTCGTCCAACACGGGGCCGCCATTCTCATTCAGCTTCTTGACCCAGTTTTTCAGATCGATCCCAATCCCGCCCGTCACGCCAACAGTCGTCTGGAAGATTGGGGAAATGCCATTTGTCCCGCCGACAATCGGCGCAATATTGATGAAGGGCACATAAGGGCTGGACGGCACGCCGGTCCAAAGCGCCACATTGTTGACGCCGGACATGCGGGATGAGCCCACGCCCATCGTGCCTTTTTCTGCCACAAGCATGACGCGCTTGTCAGGATGCTGCGCTTGCAGGGCCTTCAATGCGGCTTGCTTGTCCTTGTCATGTTCAAACATGCACTGACCGTGCAGTTCCCGGTCCGAACGGGAGTGCGCGTCCGCGCCGGGTGAGAGTAGGTCTGTTGAGACATCGCCCACCGCTACAATAAAGGTTGTGACTTTAATCTTCTCCTCGACCTCAGGCAGGCGGGTAAAGAATTCGGCCTTGGCGTAGCTTTCCAGCAATTCCGTTGCCA
>CAWUKE010000113.1:0-7253 GCA_963922935.1 uncultured Alphaproteobacteria bacterium
ACTCCAACGGCATCCGTATGAACACTGGGACACGCGGAACCTACCTGAACGGCGTCATTGTCGATCAGAATAGCTGTCTTGATTATGAAGACGATGCGGGTGACGGTGTTGTGGGCTTTACGGAAGGGGTTGACCCAACCTTCAAGTCTATCCTTTTTGATTGCGATGCAGGCCTCCTGACCAGCGGCGACGATGCTGATCCTGTGACAGGTCAAGCTGCGATTGATGCGGACGCCAACAATACCGAAACAACCAACACGCTCACCATGGGCTTCGTGAACGGCACAGCGGAAAATGCGGTCACTGCGGCTGATTTGCCGGCCGATCCTTTCTTCGACGACGTCGACTATATCGGCGCTGTTGAAAACGCTGATGACAATTGGTGGCAGGGCTGGTCTTGCGGCCTGGAAGCCGACGATCCTTGCTAAGGCTGCGGCGATGAGGATTACGGTTTGTGATCCTCAACACTTTCTCTGCCGTGCCCACACATCCCCGTGGGCACGGCTTTTTTCCGTAACGGACACTAACGGACACTAACGGACATCAGATTCCATGACCTACACCAATTCATTAAAAGCTGGATTGACCACCTCTGTCGCGGCTCTCTGTTTTGCAGCCCCCGCCTTTGCGCAGGACGCTGATACGCAAGACCCAAATACGAACGACACAGCCGTAATAGCCCCGGCACCAACGCCCGAAGATGAAGTAATTGTCGTCGGGCGCTTTATCCCGACACCGCAACGCGCCACATCGCAAGTCGCGTCCTTCCTGCAACCCGAAGATTTGGTCCGCCAAGGCGATAGCAACGCCGCGCTCGCCCTGACACGGGTCAGCGGTATTAGCGTCGTCGGCGGTAAATTTGCCTATGTCCGGGGTCTCGGGGATCGCTATAGTTCGGCGCTTCTAAACGGCTCTCCCCTGCCGAGCCCGCAGCCTTTGCGCCGAACGGTTCCGCTGGACCTGTTCCCATCGAGCGTTTTGAATAATATCGCTGTACAGAAGACCTATTCGCCAAATTATCCGGGCGAATTTGGTGGTGGTGTTATTGATCTGCGGACGCTGCGTTCGCCCGTCGATAACTTCGTCAATGTGAAGCTGGGTGCGTCTTTTAATACGGAAAGCACGTTTGAGCGCGCACTGTTTGTCCGCGGTGGCGATTATGATACATTTGGGTTTGATGACGGCACACGAGACATCCCGGACCCGCTGCAAGGTGTTTTGAGTCGTGGTGAGCGTCTGGGCGATCAGCCGGATGAAAATCTCGAACTGATCGGCCAACTTCTTTCTGATCCGAACCTGACAGTCATTCAGGCTTTCGATAATGAGGAAGTTCATCCGGATCTGAGCGCCTCTATCGATGTCGGTCGGATCATTGATACCTCATTTGGCGAGCTTGGCTTTGTCGGCACTGTCGGCTTTGAAAATGGCTATACGAGTCGGGAGGCGGTCCGCCAGGTTCAGGCCAATGGAAATTTGGAAGATAATATCACTTCTTTCGATACGACGTACCAGGCGACACTGAATGCTCTCGGCTCTCTGACGCTGACACTCGATAGCGGTGACTCGATCCAAGGCACGCTCTTCTATGTCCATGATACGACGAAAGAAGCCCAAATTGATGAAGGGACGACCTTCTCGGAACCGGACGGAATTCTGGTCGAGAGCAGTGGCTGGTTCGAACGCGAGCTCTTCTTTTCGCAGCTGAACGGCGAGCATGAGCTTGGCGATATCACAGCGAATTGGCGCGGTTCCTACTCTCTTGCGACCCGCGATGCGCCTTTTGAGCGTGAACTCGAGCGGCAGTTACAGCCTTCCGGTGCACTCCTCTTCCCAGGCAATAACGCTCACCGCGTTAGCTTCTCTTTTGTCGAAGATGAAATCTATAGTGGGGGTCTGGACCTCGCCTATCCGCTCGATCTTGATAATGGCTGGGTCGTGGAAGTGTCAGGCGGTGTTGATTATGCCGAAACAGACCGGACGTTCACGGATTTGAATTTGCAATATGCAGCGACAACCCTGCTAGACCCACAAATCGCCGAGGCGCGCGTTGATTTACTCTTCTCGCCCGCCACGATCGGCCCTCTGTTTACGATCACAGAAGTCCCGCCGCGTCCGTCCGACAATTATCTCGGTAGCCTTGAAACATTGGGTCTTTACGCCATGGCGGATGTCGACTTCTCGCCGGAAGTGCGGGTCGATTTCGGCGTGCGCTATGAAGACTCAGATCTGGTGGTTCAGACCTTGGATCGCTTCAGCAATCTGGGCGTGGGCTCACAGATTCAGGAAAGTTATGTCTTGCCGTCTGTCTCCTTCACCTGGAACTTTGCGGATAATACACAGCTTCGTTTGGGCTACTCAGACACCATCGCCCGTCCGCAGTTCCGGGAACTCGCCCTGTCGCGCTTCTTGGATCCACAGACAGAGCGAACTTTCCAGGGTAACCCCAATCTGGTGGATTCTGAATTCACGAACCTGGATGCCAAGATTGAACGCTATTTCGGTCGCAACCAATTCCTGACGCTAGGTGTCTTTTACAAAGATATCCTCAACCCGATTGAAGAAGCGACTTTCGAGACATCTGCCAACGTCTTTGAAACGTCCTTTATTAACGCGCCTTCAGCAGAGCTTTTTGGTCTAGAAGCGGAATTCCGGACCAACTTCTCTATGCCGTTTGATGCGGCGTTTTTCGCCGAACGCGATTGGTTCTTTACTGTCAACTATACCTACACGGACGCGACGGTTAGCGCGACCGCGGACGATATCATCTTCCAGGCCAATGACCGTCCTGATCAAGGCGATGCAGGCACACCGGGCGATTTGTTCGGGATTGACGGGCAGCCATTGCAAGGCACGCCTGAGAACATCCTGAACACGCAATTCGGCTATGAGACAGAGAATAGCCAGCTGACCTTGCTCCTCGGTTGGGTGGATGAGCGTGTCTCTCGTCGCGGTCTTCGCGGTCTCTCAATCGTGCCAGACGTGATCGAGGATCCAGGTGTGCAGCTTGACCTTGTCTATCGCCGCACCTTTGAGATTGGCTCTCAAGAGTTCAATTTGGGTCTCTCTGCGCGGAACCTGCTGGATGAAGATTTCGAAGAATTCCAGTTTAGTGAGGAAGCGGGCCGGACAGAGTTCAATACGTTCGCTCGGGGCCGGACAGTGTCCGCTTCTCTCTCAACGAGCTTCTAATCAATATCGGATAAGGGACCCGAAAGGGGGCGCAAAAAACAAGCCCGCTACGTTTCGACGTGGCGGGCTTTTTGTTGACGCTCGTGGTGTCAATTCAAGAGAGAAAGCGTCCCGTACGGCTGAGAAGACTCGAACTTCCACGCCTCTCGGCACCAGAACCTAAATCTGGCGTGTCTACCAATTCCACCACAGCCGCACGGGTGCGGAGGTCAATGATGCGTAGGCGCCCTGACGTCAAGAGGAGGGACGCAGCTTTAGGGCAGAGCTTCAGGCAGAGGGCTCCAGATTTAGCTGCGCTTCGCTGTCATTGGTGCACGATTTAAACTCCACCACCACGCGATGAGACCTGAGGCGATGTTCGCCACAGCCACACCGCCAAAAGCCCCGACGAGGCCAAACAGCGCCGTGCCAATCGCAACGCCGGGTGCGTAGAGTAGAAAGCTGCGGACTAGGGTGAAGCTCAGGCCATATAAAGGGCGGCCAAGAGCGTTAAATCCTGCGGCGCTGACAAAGACAAAACCGTAAGCGAAAACGGTGATCGGCACGATGTAGAAATAGGGTTTGGCTAGCGTAATCAGCTCAGGATCGTTTGAGAAAAGTCCGAGTAACGGTTCACCAAAAATGACGAGGACAATGGCCATACCTGTCCCCCAGATGATGCAAATGCGATAGCAGACTTTGAAGGTTTCGCGGACCCGATCGGTCAGACCCGCCCCGCCATTCTGCCCTGTGACGGCACCGATACAGGCGGACAGAGCATAAAGTAATCCAACGGAGAAAAGCTCAAGCCGAGAGGCCAGTGTGAAGGCGGCCAGACCCGTTTCAGAGGTCAGGCGCATAATCGCAATTGTCGCGAGGAGGGTCCCGATTGGGACGATGATATTGGTGCCCATAGCCGGGACGCCCACGGCTGCGATCGTTGCCCAGGCGCGCTTAAGCGTCGTCCACTTTATACCTTTGAAGTTGATGGCCCGTCTGACAAATCGGACGAGGATAAGCCCATAAATCGCGGCGATCAGATTGCCGATGAGGGTGGCGAGTGCTGCCCCTGCGACCTCCAAACGGGGAAACGGACCAATTCCAAAGATCAAAAAGGGATTGATCAACATATTCAGGATCGCCCCCAAAATCATGATAGAAGAGGGCAGCAACGCCTCCCCATGCGCCCGCAGCGTATTGTTGCACATGCTGGCAATGGCCGTGATGATCAGACCCGGCAAGCTGATAGCGAGATAGGCCAACGCGTCCTTCGCGACTTCTGGGCGCGGCGCCATAATGACGTTCACGAAGTATGGGGCGGCCGCCAGCATGAGAGAGACCAACACCGTCATGACCAGCAGCGCAAACAAGATCGCTGCGGCGGCGTGGCGGCGGGCGCGTTCGCCTTCGCCCTGGCCCAGAGCGCGACTAATGGCCGAGCTGGTCCCAGCGCCCAGCCCGATATTGGCGCTGGTCCCCAGAAAGGTCAGCGGAAAGGCTATTCCCAAAGCGGCGAGGGCAAATGTTCCGGCTTGAGGGTTTTCTTCTCCCCCTAAATTGCCGAGGAAAAAGCTATCGACCAAGCCGGTGCTAATCAGCGCGATAACGGCAATGCTAAACGGGCCCAGCATCCGCAAAATATGACCTTGGACAGGGCCTTGGGTTAGGTCGATCTTAGCGCGGGATCCGTCGGGCGGAGCCACAGTCTCGGCGTCTTGGGTTGGGCTATCGCTCACTCACCGCCTCTGCCTTGATAAGAGGAATTTGGAAAGAGCCAATTCCTCTAGATTTCAAAGCGATAGGTTTTTTTAATCCCCACGGCGGGAACAGGCTCTCCATTCACGGTTTGGGGATAGAAACGCGTCCGTAGAGCGGCGCGTTCAGCAGCGCGCGCAAATTCGCGCGCGTAACGATCGGCCTGAACGCTAACAACTTCTGTCATGGCAACGCGACCGCGGGCATCAATGTTGAGGGACAATGTAACAACAGCGCCAATACCCCGTCGCTCTGCGCTTCGGGGGTAGCGCGGCGAAACGCGCCGTCGTTCGCGCGGGGGAACGATTTCGGCGATAGGGGTCTCTGCGCGCGGCGGCAATATTGTCGGGGGGCTGACAATGATGGGCCGTTGGGTGGATCGCGGCCCCCCTGCCAATTGTCCATCAGGAACATTTGTCGGGAAAGGGGACGGCCCGTCTGGTAGAGAGCGGTCTTGCTGCGTGTCTGCGTCGTCCGCCGCCTCAATCTCAGCACGCAGAGACGCAATCTCCATATCCCGTCCGCCGAGATAACGCCCCCAGCTCTGTTCAAAATTTTCAATTTTTGCGAGCCGTTCGGCCTGCGAGAGCGCGCGGTCATAGGCATTATTGACCGTCTCTTGCCACGCCCGCGCCTCCGCTGCATCCAGCACATAAAGCTGCGCCTGTGCCGCTGACGCCCGGGAATGCTCAGGATTTTGGTTCAAATAATCCCGCAGCCGTGCGCGCCGCAAAGCGGGCTCTGTCTCGCCAATTGCTTGTAAATAGGTGGCCCTCGCGACGGGATCAGCCTCGAGCGGTGGGGTTGGATCAGTAGGCCCGCCGGGCTTTAAAAAATAAGCGGCTGCGATGATCAAACCCATACCGATGAGAGCCGCAATCCCAATAAACACCGACGGGACAACCCGGGGTGAAGGGGCCGCTTCACCGTCTAAATTATCGTCGATCGACTGATACATGGGGGCTCTTATAGCGGTTCTTGTCTGCGAAGGTATAGACAGGATGTTTAGAGTGGCTAACAGGTTGCTATGTCTGATCTCGCGCCTGTGAATGCCCAATCCCACGTCGTTCTTGTTGATGGATCGGCCTATATCTTCCGGGCCTTTCATGCACTGCCCCCGCTGACCCGACGTAGTGACGGCTTGCCGATTGGGGCGGTTGCTGGCTTTTGCAACATGCTATTTAAGATGCTGAAGGACCAGAAGGACGAAAACCGACCAACGCATTTTGCCGTTATTTTCGATGCCTCTGAAGAGACGTTCCGCAAAGAAATCTATCCGGACTATAAAGCCAATCGCGGGGCGCCGCCCGAGGAGTTGGTGCCACAATTCCCTCTGACCCGTGACGCGACCCGCGCCTTTGGGGCGCCGTCTATCGAACTGAACGGGTATGAGGCCGATGACCTGATCGCGACCTATGCGCGCCAAGCCGAAGCGAAGGGCGCGCGCGTCACGATTATCAGCTCTGATAAAGACCTGATGCAGTTGGTGACGGAAAAAGTTTCCATGCTGGACCCGATGAAAAATAAGACCATTGGCCCCAAAGAGGTCGAAGAGAAATTCGGCATGGGGCCGGAGCATGTCATCGACATTCAAGCTTTGGCAGGCGACAGCACCGATAATGTGCCGGGTGTACCGGGCATTGGCGTGAAGACGGCGGCGCTTTTGCTCGGCGAGTATGGTGACTTAGAAACGCTGCTCGAGCGCGCGGGCGAGATTAAGCAAAAGGGTCGTCGCGAGAAGCTCATTGAGAATGCAGAGCTAGCGCGGATTTCCAAACAGCTCGTGACCCTCAAAGCCGATGTGGAGGTTGAGGTCGAGCTTGAAGAAATGGGTGTCACCGATCCTGACGTGGATCAACTGTTCGACTTCCTCGAAGTGATGGGCTTTCGCACCCTCACGGCGCGGGTGCGGGATGCGCTCGGCGAAGGCGTGGGCGACGGAATTCGCGCAGACGATACGGCGCCCAGCTTTGAGCCGCCCACTACGCGCTTGTCTTATCCCAACGTGACGTTCGACCCCACAAAATATGAGTGCGTACAGAGCGAAGACCGGCTCAATCATTGGATCACCCGCGCTTTTGAAACGGGCGTCGTAGCCGTTGATTTGGAAACTGACAGCTTGGACTCGCGAGCCGCCAATCTCGTCGGTGTCTGTCTCGCGGTCGACGATAATGAAGCTTGCTACGTGCCGCTCGGCCATAAAGGCGAAGGCGATATGTTTGGCGGCGGCGCGCCTAAACAGATCGATCTGGATCGTGCGCTTGAGATGCTCCGTCCGATGCTGACCGATCCGGCGGTCCTGAAGGTTGGGCAGAACTTCAAATATGATC
>CAWUKE010000114.1:0-7245 GCA_963922935.1 uncultured Alphaproteobacteria bacterium
CGCGCAAAGCGCAGGCGATCATCATGTTTGACATAGATATCGCTGTTGCGCGTCAGCAAAACTTTGTAGCGCCCCGTCGCGTCTAGAAGCGCCTTTAGCTCATTGGCGGCTGCCGTCGTGATTGTCTTCTCATATGTTCCCTTTTGCCCGATGGCTCCGGGATCACGGCCGCCATGGCCCGGATCAATCACGATAATTTTCGCTGACGCGGCGGCCGGCTTCAAACGGGGAAAGGGGGTCTTCCCATCATCGAAATAGCGGGGCCCTGCGCTCACCGTCGAAACGGATAGCAGCAGTAGACCAAACGCAACGATGACAGATCGGAGCAGCATAACCGCCTAATGACGCAAACAGGGTAAACAGAGCCTTTCAAACTCTGACAATCAGGCAAGACCATGGCGAGCCTGTGCTTCGCTGACAAATGCTTTGCACAGAGACCGCTTTTAAGGCAGGAGGATAGAAATCGCGAAAAGACGCGATTCCGATTGAATTTCGCGGGCTTAGCCCCGCTATGAATAGAGATTTCATGCACCACGATGATTGCGCAGCGTTAGAGATTGGGATCCACCCGATCATGTCTGCCCTGTTGGTGCGTCCCACGAACACACACATTACCCCCGAATTGCGTAGACGCCGAAACGCCCTTGCGTTGCGTGCGCCGCATCCCCGCTGTCAAAAACAGCCGAGGTCCGGGGGTCTAGGAGACATTCATGACCAAGCGCATGCTTATCGACGCCGCCCACCCGGAGGAAACCCGGGTCGTTATCGTCGACGGAACCCGGGTTGAAGAACTCGACTTTGAAAGCCGCAACAAGCGACAGCTTCGCGGCAACGTTTATCTGGCAAAAGTCACGCGCGTAGAGCCATCACTTCAGGCCGCCTTTATTGATTATGGTGGCAACAGGCACGGCTTCCTCGCCTTCCCGGAAATCCACCCGGACTATTACCAGCTTCCCTATGAGGACAAGCTCGCCCTGCAACAACAGGAAGAAGAAGAGCTGGCGGCCATGGCCGAAGCCGAAGAAGACGATGAGGACGCTGATGACGATGTCGAGGAGGATGAAAACCTCGACCCGGATGACGAAGACGCCACAGATGAAAATGATGCTGAGGTCGCAGACGAACAGGTAAAAGTCGCTTCAAAACGCCGGAAACGGATCAATCGCCGTCGCTACAAAATTCAGGAAGTGATCAAGCGCGGCCAAATTTTGCTGGTTCAAGCTGTCAAAGAAGAACGCGGCAATAAAGGCGCGGCGATGACGACTTACCTGTCGTTGGCTGGGCGCTATTGCGTTCTCATGCCGAATACACCGCGCGGCGGCGGCATCTCGCGGAAAATCCCGAATGGATCGGACCGCAAACGCCTCAAGAAGGTCATGGACGGCTTGGACGTGCCGCAAGGCATGGGCGTGATCGTCCGCACAGCCGGCGCCAAAAAGACCAAGGCCGAAATCACCCGAGACTATAGTTATCTGTCCCGGCTTTGGGACGATATCCGTGACACGACCATGAATTCACGTGCGCCCGCGCTGATCCATGAGGAAGGCAATCTCGTCAAACGCTCCATCCGGGACCTGTACAATAAAGATATTGAAGAGGTCCTGGTCCAAGGTGACGAGGCTTACAAAACGGCCAAAGGCTTCATCAAGATGCTCATGCCGAGCCACGCCAAATTTGTGAAAAAATATGAAGAGGCGATCCCCCTCTTCCTACGCTTTAATGTGGAACAACAGATTGAAAATTCGCTGGATGCGACGGTTCAGCTGAAATCGGGCGGCTATTTGGTCATTCACCCAACAGAAGCGCTTGTCAGCGTCGATGTGAACTCGGGTCGCTCCACAAAGGAACGCAATGTCGAGCGCACAGCGCTTAAAACCAATCTGGAAGCCGCTGAAGAACTCGCGCGACAAATGCGACTGAGAGATTTGGCAGGTCTTATCGTTGTCGACTTCATCGACATGGACGAAAACAAAAATAACCGCGCGGTTGAGCGCAAAATGAAAGAGGTCTTGGCCAAAGACCGTGCCCGCATCCAGATGGGGCGCATCAGCCAATTCGGCCTCATGGAAATGAGCCGTCAGCGTCGCCGCCGTTCACTTCTGGAAGGTTCAACCACGGTCTGTCCGCACTGCGATGGCGTTGGCCGCAAACGTACTGTCGAAAGCGCGGCCTTGACGGCTGTTCGCGCCCTGGAAGAATTCGCCATTCGGGGCAAAGCGAAGAAAATTCGCCTCAAATGCCCGCCAGACGTCGCGCTCTATTTACTCAATGAAAAGAGAGACTTGCTTCAAAAAGTTGATGACGATGCAGACGTTTTCACCGTCGTAGAGCATGATGAGACTCTGATCCGCCCGAACTTCACGATTGAAGTAGCCGAGAAACGCACAGACAGTCGTAAGGATCCTCTCGTCGCCATCGAAAAAGAGCTTCGCGAGGAACAAAAGAAAGCCGCGCAAGCCCGTAAGGAAAAAGCCAAAGCAAAAGCGACCGGTCAAGATGAAGATAAGGCCGAGACCGAAGCCAAGTCTTCTGAGGATATGGGTGAGGACGAAACTGAAGCGAAGCCCAGCCGACGTCGCGGTCGTCGCGGTGGTCGCAATCGCCGCCGCAAGTCGTCTGACGAAACAAAAACTGACGCCTCAACAGAGGAAGAGGCGGACGTTGCAAAGGCTGACACTGACAACGACGCTGAGGAAACAAAGCCAAAACGACGTCGCCGTCGCCGCGCTGCGCCAAAGAAAGACGCAGAAACGACTTCCGAGACAGGTGACGCCGTAGAAAAAGAGGACACGCCCGAAGAAGAGACGCCAAAAACGCGCCGTCGCTCTTCGGCGCGTCGCAAGGCGCCCTCCAAATCCAAAGAAACAAACACGCCGTCAGAAACGTCAGAGGAGGAAACGGATAAGGCCGACAGTGCGAATACCAAATCCGATACAAAGACCTCAGAGGATGCGCCCAAAAGCCGACGCCGTCGTGCCGCGCCGAAACGGAAGGCCGACGAAGCTTCTGTAGACGACGAAGCCAAAGACGATAAAAAACCTGTGAGAAAGCGCCGCGCCCCGCGGAAGGCGGATGCCGACGCCGAACAAGAGGCCACTGCACAACCGAAGCGTCGACGAAAAGCTCCGGCCAAGACGAAAGCTGTGACCGATCCGGTCGACGACGCCTCTGAAAAGGCAAGCGCACCGTCAAAGCCGAAGCGGACGCGTAAAGCGCCGACGAAATCGAAGGCGCCGGAACCTAAAGCTGAGGCGAGCGATGTGGAGGCGGAGGCAAAGGCTGCCAAGCCTAAACGAACGCGCAAAGCCCCCGTGAAAGCAGCCTCTGCCGCAAAAACCAAAGCGAGCCCGTCTGCTGACGACACTGTCGAAGAAAGTCCGAAGCCAAAGCGGACGCGCAAGGCCCCTGCAAAGGTAAAGGCACCTGCTAAAGCAAAAGCTTCTGCGAAAGCTAAAGTTGACGACGCGAAGGACGCTTCACCGGACACGGAGGACGCTAAACCCGCGCGACGTCGTAAAGCACCTGCCCGAAAGAGCGCACCGGCAAGTAAAGCGTCCAAGGACGAGCGAACGCCAGCCAAAGCCAAGGCAGCAAAGGCTGCTGGGCCTAAAGCGGACGAACCAAAAGACGATCAGCCTGAAACGGGTCGTCGGCGTAAAGCGCCAGCGCGCAAACGTAGCGGCCTGCTCGACCGGTTGATGGGCAAAGGCAAGGCGGATGAATAAAGGCTAAACGAGAGGAGCAAAACACCCTTTCGTGAAGCCTGCGTAACTTGACCCTGCCCCCTTAGGCATGGTCAACGCTGGACCTATGTTTTCGCCTCGGAACATTTTCGCCCGGATTCTGTCTGGTCTGACAATCGCCACCTTATTTGCGGTGCAAGTCAGCGCACAGGGCTTGCTACGCGACACAGAGATTGAAGAGACCCTTCGGGACTTTAGCAATCCCATCTTGCTGGCGGGTGGGCTGCACCCGGCCTCCGTTGATATCTATCTGGTCAATGATCCCGAATTGAACGCCTTTGTGACGCGCGGGCAGAATATCTTCTTGCATAGCGGTCTGATCATGCGCGCGGAAACGCCCAATGAGCTAAAAGGCGTGATCGCCCACGAGGCGGGTCACATCGTCGGCGGCCACATTGTGCGATCGGATTATGGAACCCGGTCTGCATATGGTGCAATGCTGCTGGCGGCTGGCGTAGGACTTGCCGCCATTTTAGCGGGCGAACCGGGCGCAGGCGCCCTTGTACTTGGTGGATCACAGCAATTTGGAGCCGTTGAGGCCCTTGCCTATTCACGCGTTAACGAGTCTGCAGCCGATCAATATGCAGCGACTTTCATGGAGCGGACGGGGCAAAGCGGTCAGGGTCTGATCGACTTTTTCGAAAACTTCCGGGCCCAAGAAGTCTTAAGCCAAAGCCGACGTTATAAGTATTTCCGATCCCACCCACTCTCCGCGGACCGGATTGATGCCTTACGCGAACGCGTCGCCGAAAGCCCCTACTCTGATGTTAAGGACAGCGAAGAAGACCAGTTTCGTCACGATATGATGCACGCCAAGCTGCGCGGATTTCTCGAAAGCCCACAGCAGGTTTTCAATCGTTTTCCACCCGAAGATCAAAGCATGCCGGCTCGATATGCCCGTTCGGTCGCCTATTTTCGCGGTGCTGACTTAAGCTCTGCCATACGAGAGATCGATACGCTGATCGCCGATGAGCCAACCAACCCCTATTTCCACGAACTAAAAGCCCAAGTGCTTTACGAGAGTGGCCGCCGTGAGGACGCCATCCCACACGCCCGACGCGCTCTGTCGCTAAAACCGGACGCGCCGCTTCTCAAAATTGCTTTGGCCCAATCGCTGATCGAAACGCGCCGCGACCCAGAATTGCAGGAAGCCCTCGAGCTGTTGAAGTCTGTGACGGTCCAAGAGCCGCGCAATAGCTGGGCTTGGGCCCTGATGGCGCGGGCCTATGATGGCCTCAACGAACCGGCTCTTGCCCGCTACGCATCGGCAGAACGTCACTACGCGATCGGTGATCTGGAGAGCGCACGCTCTTTTGCCGGTCGGGCGCAACAGGACCTGCCGCGGAACATTCCGCAATGGCGTCGCGCATCAGATATTATTGTCGTTGCCGAAACGCAGCTGGATCGTCGTCGCCGCAGCCGCCCCCGCGCTGGTAAGCCAATTATGTCGACCCAAGACCGTTTTGAGGCGACACTGCGTTAAGCTTTTTCGGCTAAGCGCTCCCTTCTACTTCTTACTGGGCTATATTCATGTCTCTTACGCTTCGTACTGCTTTAATCCTGTCTGTCTTTGGTCTCGCCAGTTGCGCACAAGCACAAGTTCCTGAGGCATCTAAGACCGAGATTGAGGAAATTGTCCGCAGCTACCTTCTAGAAAACCCAGAGATCATTCGTGAAGCCCTGATCGAGCTTGAGCGCAAAGAGCAACAGTCCGAACTCGACAAGACTTACGATGCGATTGAGGACTTAGGCGATCAAATTTTCCGCGATCCCCGCGATTATGCCGTTGGCCCTAAAGACGCGAAAGTCCAAATCGTTGAATTCTTCGACTATAATTGCGGCTTCTGCAAACGCTCAACCGATTGGGTTGAGGAAACGATCGCTAAATATCCTGACGATGTACGCTTTGTTTTTAAAGAACTGCCCGTTCTGACAGGCCCAGACGGCACATCATTCACAGCCGCGCGCGCAGCCCTCGCCGCCGCGCGTCAGGGAAAATATAGCAAATTCCACTTCGCCCTGATGGCAGAGCGCGCCTTGAATGAAGACCGTATTCTGCAAGTAGCGAAGAATAATGGTTTGAATGCGGATCAGCTTGAAAAAGACATGGAAGACCCCGCCATCCGCCGTCAGATCGACGACAATCTTCAACTCGCGCAGCAAATTCCCGCTCTATCCGGGACGCCGTTCTTTGTGATCAACGGGCAATTTGTCTCTGGCGCGAGTATGCCTCGCCTGAATGCGATCCTCGAAGAAGAGCTATCTGGCTAAAGCCCAATCCGATTGGTTGGAACGCGATAAAGCTTGTCGTAACAGGTCATGTAAAGTTCAGACTTGTCTGAGCCGCCGAAGGTGACATTGGCACACGGCTTTTCAAGATTAATCCGGCTCAAAACTTCTCCCTGCGGAGATAAGGCCAGAACGCTTGGTGGGGCGGTGACGAACAGTGTGCCGTCCGTCGCGACGGCCATACCATCCGGATTCCCAAAACCGATCGCCTGACGCTCTGCCGTCATATCAGTGAGGAGCGTCCGCTCTCCAACTTGTCCCTCAGCGCTCACAGGAAATGTGTGAAAGCTCGCATCATTGGGATCAGAATTGGCGACATAAAGCGTTGATCCATCGGGTGAAATCGCAATGCCGTTGGGGCGGGTCAGCGACCCATCAATCAAACTAATCGCCCCATCTGGCGCGACCGCATAGATCCCGTTTACAGGCTGCTCTTTGGCGGAGTCATCATCTTGCTGCGCAAGGCCGTATGGTGGGTCCGTAAAGAAGATCACACCGCTTGGATGCACCACAACGTCATTTGGGGAATTAAAGGCCCTGCCTTCAAAGGTTTCAGCGACCACGCGCACTTCATTACTTGTAACGTTGAGGGCGTAGAGCGTCCGGCTTCCATGATCGGGGACCAAGATTTCTTCATCCGTCAATTTGAAGAGGCCGTTCGCGCCGGGGGCATCTTCCGCAAGCTCGACCCCTGGCAGTGTAGAGGGCTGCATCCAAGTGGTCAGACCCTCACCGTCAGCGTAACGCCAGATTGTCGCGCGCGGAACATCGGTAAAAAGAAGATATCCCCCCTCTTGATCGATCCAGACGGGGCCTTCCGACCATCCGAAGTCTCCACCAAGGTCTTCGATGAGGGGGTTTTCGCCAAAGATCGGCGGGTTGACCTCTGCGAGAGTTTCGATGGTCCCGGCGCTTTGACCGGAAGGGTCGGCGATATCACTGACTGTCTCCGCTGTGCTCTCCCCTGAACTGGCCGAACAGGCGACGATGAGGCTAGCGGATAAAAGCAGGAAGGATTTTCGCATCAATCTAGGACCATTGCAGCAGCGCCATAAAGCGCCACAAAGTGCGCTTGGATAAGACGGACGGGAACACCGTCCATGAAAGGCGACCCCGGACCGCGATTTTTAAACCGCGCAGCGAAATCTGATTCGTCGATAAACGGCGCAATATGACGGGACACGCCGCCGCCCAACACAACCCCGCCCCAAGC
>CAWUKE010000115.1:0-7163 GCA_963922935.1 uncultured Alphaproteobacteria bacterium
GCGCTGATAGTCGACCTGAAAGGTTTCACCGGACAGTCGGTGCGTAAACTGCCCATCGCCTTGATAATCGCATTTCGGGAAATAGCGCGCGCGACCGCTGGCCAGCAATGTATCGCGCATGACGACGTCAAAATAGGCGCGGATTTCCGTTAGCGTCGCGAGGTCCGACATGCCTTTATTCAGGCCGTCCTGATCGATGGTGCCCCGGGAAAGCTCTCGCGAGGCGACGCCGTAAAAGCTGGATGGCTGATGCAAAGTCACAAACGGATAGGCAATGGTCCAATGCCCGCCTGGTGCATGCAAGCGGTCAACGATGATCATTGTTGCGTCTGTTTCTGTCAGAAGCGTATCGGCAAAGGCGAGACCCATCGCGCCCGAACCAATGATCAAATAATCCGTCGAAAGAGGTGTCGTCATAGGGCCTTATGAGGACCCCGAGGCTAGGCGTCCAGTATTCAACTTTCGCTGCCGCTCAGCGCGCTGGAAGCGCGCGCAACAAAAAGACATCATGCTCGCTTCGCTGCGCGTGTTGCCTTTTTGCTGGAGATCGCCTTTACTGGCTAGTTTAAAGTTCGGGCTAATCGAAACCCGAAATCGTCGTAACGATAATCCATGGTGTAGCGCAGGCGCTTGGCGGCGCGCATTTGATAGCCGTGAGTAACCCAAGAGCCACCACGGATGATGCGCGCATTGCAATCGCCGTCTTGGCGTGGTGATCCGTCGCCGGGATTGCCGGCGTGACCCGCCACGTAGCAGTCGCTGACCCATTCATAGACATTGCCGTGAATGTCGTGAACACCAAAGGGGTTCGGCGCATAAGAGCCAACTGGGACGGTCTTGCGCAGATATTTGCCTTTCGTCGCGCCTGGCCCGTAAGGGAACTCGCCATTAAAATTGGCTTCGCGATAGGTGATGGCGTGGCCAGAGCTGGTCGAAAATGGCAGGCTTGTCCCCGCGCGGGCGACATATTCCCATTCCGCCTCAGACGGCAGGCGATATTCCAGACCCGTCTTTTTGTTGAGCCACTGAATGTAGCTTTGCACGTCGTTGTAAGACACGTTCGTCACCGGGCGCTGGCCACGGCCCCAGCCGTTATCATCCGGCTGGTATCCCTTGCAGCCGCCCCCGGCGACGCAAGCTTTCCAATCATCAAAAGTGACTTCATGGGTGCCGATTTCAAAAGCGTAGTTGATCGTCACGGGAACTTGTGGACCTTCATTGCGGTCCCTTTTTTCTTCCGCATGGGGACTCCCCATCATAAAGAAGCCAGGTTGGATCGTGACCATGTCCGGCAGGCCTTTTGCGCGGCGCTCGCGCATACGCTCTAGGCGCGCGGCGGGCCGATCATCGATCGCACTGATATAGGGATCGCCGTCTTGAGCGCTGACCGGCGCCGATAAAAAGAGGCCCGTTATTCCGGCCGTTCCCAACAATAGAAGCGTTAGTGCGCGCATGATTTCCTCCCGAGAAAGCAAATCCCCAACCCTCTCTTTAAACATCGCAAAACAATGGGCTGAACAAGTACTTGCCACACCCTTGGTTAATTCGGGCTTATTGAATGACAAGCTACGGAATGTCGCAATCGCCTTCGGCCGCTGGTCATCCGCCCGCATCGCTATGGCGGCGGTCCTAATGATCGTGTCCGGGATTGGTCCGCGCTAGCTTGCGCATCAGACCCGGCCAGACGAGATTATCGCCCATACCCGGCACGAATGCGGCTGCACCCTGCTGATAGACTTTGTTTCCCATCTCTTCCGGTTCTTCGATCAGGTTTTCAGTGCCTGCGGCCTGCGCCAGCACCTGAACGCGGCAGGCATTTTCGAGGAAGTAAGTGCGCAGGAAGGCCGTGCCGGCGCTCGGCCCCAAAGTCAGTGTGCCGTGATTGCGCAGCATCAAAAGGCTCTTCGTCCCAAGATCGGCGACGATCCGGTCGCGCTCATCCAGCTCCAGCGCGATGCCTTCATAATCGTGATAGGCCAGATCATCATAAACCTGCATCGCCATTTGCGTGTAGCGACGCAGGCCGCCTTTCTGCGCGGACACCGCCATGCCGTTGGCTGTGTGCACGTGGATGACAAAGTGCGCATCATCGCGCGCTAAGTGGACGGCGGAGTGGATCGTAAAGCCCGCCGGGTTCACAAAATAGGACGTGTCCTGCTTCACCACGCCGTTCATGTCGATCTTGACGAGCGAACTCGCCGTCATCTCATCAAACATCACGCCGTAGGGGTTAATCAGGAAGCGATGCTCCCCGTCCTCATCCGGCAAGCGGGCGGAGATATGGGTGAAGACCAGGTCTGACCAGCCATGCATGGCGATCAAGCGATACAGCGCGGCCAGATCGCAGCGGATTTTCCACTCCAGATCGGAGACTTTGCCTTCCAGTCGCTCAATCTGCGTCGGATCGGGGATCATAAAGCCCGGACCCCGGTCTAATGCTTGTTGGATCTTTTCGCTCTTGGTAGGGGCGTTCATGGGATTCCTCCGTTCGGCTCTATCGGCTGTTGGCGCATTAGTGCCGCAAAAGTCGGCAATGCTCAAGCCAACGCTGATCACAGAACGCTGTATTGACAATGCATCAGGTGAACGATGGCTCGCGGAGATCACTCTCACCGCATCCAACGGGCTGAGCGCGCGCTTCCTCAATTATGGCGCCACCCTGACGAATATCACGCTGCCCGACGGCACATCGGTCGTTGCGGGCTATGAAAACCCCGCCGATTTCATCGGCGCGCCGGGCTATGTTGGGGCCGCCATTGGCCCCGTCGCGAATCGTATCGAGGGCGGAGCGTTTTCAATCGATGACCAAGAATATCAGGTCACACCAGATGAAGGCGCTAACCTGCTCCATTCCGGGCCAGACGGTTATCACACACAATTTTGGGATCACATGATTGGCGAAGACGCGAACGGCCCGTTCTTACGCTTATCTTTGTTTAGCCCCGATCGCGCGCGCGGCTTTCCCTCTGACAGTTGGGCTTTCATCGAAGCCCGCCTGAGCCATGACGCCCTGCATCTGGACCTTCGCGCGCAGGTCTCCCGACGCAGCTGGATCAACATGACGATGCATCCTTATTTCAATCCAACGGGGGCGTTCGATAAGCCCATCAACGGGCTGACCCTCTGGTCGCCGGCGGCGCATGCTGCCCTCAATGCGCCGGATGGCTTGCCTCAGAGCCTAGAGCCTGTGAAGGATACGCCTATGGACCTGACGGATCATGCGATTTTAGGGGCGCGGGCGCTCGACAATCACTTTGCGGTGCCGGGCACGGGACAGCGCCTTCTGGCGACGCTCACCGATCATGAGCGCTATATTTATGTGGAATCAGACGCGCCGGGTCTGCAGCTCTACACGTCGGACACGATCCCAAGTGGCCTCCCGTTCGTGAAGCGGGGCGCCGTGGCCATGGAGCCGCAAGCCTTGCCAAATCTAATCAACTCTGATCCGCAATCGACCGAGCCCCTCCCCGATCTAGATCAGCCGTTTCAGCGCAAGATCACCTACCGATTTGCCGGGCCGGGCCTGCCGGAGTTGGCCGGGTGAGCGATTTCGTCTACGACATTTGGTATTTCGCCGGGATCGTTTCAGACATTCCCAGATCCGGCTTGAAACGCGTTATCATTGCAGGCGAACCGATCTGTATTGTGCGCCAAGGTCCCGGTCACCAAGGCGAACCGGATGAGTACCAAGCCATCCGCGATATTTGCCCACACCGGGCCGCGCCGTTTTCCGCGGGCTGCATCAAAGGGGGTCGCGTCGAATGCCCCTATCATGGCTGGCAATTTTCACCCGCCACAGGGGCCTGTAAAGAGATACCGGCCCTCACTAAGGACAGCTCGATTGACCCCGAGAAGATTAAGGTCCGGACCTTCCCCGTTCGTCAAACGGGACAGCTGCTCTGGGTGTGGCTAAGCGCGGATAAGAAATTTCAACGCGAACCGCCGATCGATCCGCCGGAATTCCCGCTGACAGATATGACCCCCGTCATTGATGATGGGGTGCGCCTGAACTGTCATGTCGATCATGCCGTGATCGGCTTGATGGACCCCGCGCATGGTCCCTTTGTGCATAAGCAGTGGTGGTGGCGGTCCGAGACGTCGATCCATGAAAAAGCCAAAGCGTTTGAACCGCGCGAACGGGGCTTTGCCATGGCGGCGCACGCGCCCTCATCTAATTCCAAAGCCTATAAACTTTTGGGCAGTCGTGACCGCACGACGGAGATTACCTTTCAACTGCCCGGTATCCGCACAGAAGAAATCCGGACAGGTGACAAAACGGTTCTATCCTTCACGGCTGTCACGCCGGAAGATGAGGGGCATACCCGCATTCGGCAGCTTTTCTTTACCGACAAAACAAGCTTCCGCCTGCTTTCGCCGATCTTGAAACTGGGCGCGAAAGCCTTCCTCCGCCAAGACGCCCGTATGGTGGACTTACAAGCCCAAGGCCTACGCTTTGATCCGAACCTGATGCTGATCGACGACGCGGATACCCAAGCGAAATGGTATCACCAGCTTAAGAAAGCCTGGGCCAAATCAAATGCGAGCGGCGAGCCTTTCGTCAATCCGGTGAAGGCCAAAACGCTGCGGTGGAGAAGCTGATGTTACGATTGTCCCTTCTGCTCGCCGCCGCCCTCACGGCCTGCACCCCTCAAAGGTCTCAACCTTCCGAGCCCGGAACTTTAGTGATCGTCGGCGGCGGTTTGTCGGATGACAATGCCTCGGTCTGGGGTGCCTTTGCTGAGGCGACTAAACCGTCTGGTCCTATCGTGATCGTCCCCGCAGCGTCCGGCTATCCGACCGAGAGCGGAGAGTTCGCCAAAGCGGCTATGATCCAAAACGGGATGACTGAGGACCGCATTCGCGTCCTGCCTCTCGCCCTCATGGATGACCCCACAACAGAGGATATTGATGAGAGCCTTTGGGCCGACAACACCACCGACCCCGAAATTATCGAACCGCTCGAGAATGCGGCGGCAATCTGGTTCACAGGCGGCGATCAGCGGCGCATCACCCAACTCCTGATCGACACGCCTGCGCTCGCCGCTATTCGCTCGGCGCATCAAGGTGGGGCAGGTCTTGGCGGGACGAGCGCGGGGGCGGCGATGATGAGCGACCCGATGATCACAGGAGGGTTTCGCAACGGGGATGAGAGCGAACCGCTCACGATGGATCGAGGCCTCGGCTTTTTCCCTAACGTGATCATTGATCAACATTTCTCCGAACGGGGTCGATTATGGCGGCTGAAAGACGCAGTTGGACGCAGCCCACACGGCCTGGGGTTGGGTATTGATGAAGATACGGCGATTGTTGGCACCCCGTCGCGGGTGCGGGTTTTGGGTCGCGGAAATGTGTATGCCGTTCGGGGCGAAACCGTAAGCGCTTACGCGTCTGGCGACGTCATCGTGATTTCAGATAAGGGCCAAGAATGATCCGCAGAATCCTCGGCCTTTTAATCCTGCTCGCGCTCGGTGGCGTGCTTTATTTCACGATATTTGAAACGAAGCGCATTGATGCGAACATGAATGCCGTGCGCGCGCATGAGCCCTACTTTGTGTCCGACGCCGCGCAGGCCCTGCATGATAATCTCTATATTGCGGATCTTCATGCCGATACGATGCTCTGGCGGCGCAATGCCGAAAAGCGCCATGATTATGGCCAAGTCGATCTCCCTCGCCTGCGTGAAGGCGGTGTGGATTTTCAGATATTCTCCAGCGTGACGCAAAGCCCTCGCGGACAAAACTTTGCCGGCAATGCCTCCGGCAAACCTGACAATATCACCCCTCTGGCCATTGCGCAGCTCTGGCCAACGCGGACCTGGATGTCGATTTATGAACGCGCGGCCTATCAAGCGCAGCGCTTGCAAAAACTGGAGTCCAATCCGCGTAACAAGCTGATCATCGCCCGGACCAAAGCCGATATGGACGCCCCGGCCGGAACGCTTATCGGTCTGCTTCTCACCGAAGGGTCTCACCCGCTGGAAGGCCGCGTGGAAAATGTCGACCGCCTTTATGACGAAGGCTACCGCGCCATGGGCTTGCAGCACTTCTTCGATAATCGGCTCGGCGGCTCCTTGCACGGGGCGACAAAGGGCGGCCTCACAGATTTTGGGCGAGAGGCCGTGACCCGCATGTGGGACTTAGAGGTCGCCGTTGACCTCGCCCATAGTAGCGAACAAGTGGCGCGCGACGTGCTCGCTATGAACCGCGCGCGGTCTAATCCTGGCGCTGTCTTTATCAGCCATGGCGGCGTGCGCGGGGGCTGTCCGGTCACCAATCAACGCAATCTGCCCGATGATCTGCTGGTCGAACTTGCGGCCCAAGACGGCATTCTCGGCGTCGGTTATTTTCACGGCGCGATTTGTGATATTTCGCCCGCCGGGATTGCCACCGCTATCAGTAAGGCTGTCAATCTGATGGGCCTAGAGGCCGTCTCGCTCGGCTCTGATTTTGACGGCACGGTCTTGACCGCGCTCGATACGTCAGAGCTTTCCGCCATCACACAAGCCTTGATCGATGATGGCCACAGCGAAACCAATATCCGGGCGATTATGGGCGAAAATGCCCGCCGCTTCTTTACCGCTAGCCTTCCTGAATAATCCGCTTAAGGCCATCTCGTATGAAACGCTTCCTCCTCGCTGCTGCTGCGCTCACCCTTGTGGCTTGCCAACCCGCTATGGCGCCCAAAGCGGATGTCGATCTGGCGACGAATGCGTTGAAAGTCCTCTCTGATGACGCGATGCAAGGCCGCCAAGTTGGGACAGAAGGCGGTATGCGCGCTATCCAATTTTTAGAAACGCAAATCACAGGGTTGAAAGAAGCGCCTGAGCGCCAGCCTTTTAGCCGAACGGTCGAACGCCGTGGCGAAGTGCGCGAAATTAACGGCATCAACCTTCTGTCCCGTATTCCCGGACGCACGCCTGGGGAAGGGCCGGAGCTGATTGTTATGGCGCACTTTGATCATGTCGGCGTGCAAAATGGCGAGATTTACAACGGGGCAGATGATAATGCGTCCGGCACGGGCGCGCTGCTGGCGATCTATAAATCCTTCCTTGAAGACCGACCCGAGCATGACGTCCTAATCGCTTATTTGGACGGTGAAGAGTTTGGCCTGACGGGGGCGCGCCATCTCGTTGAAACACTGACCGATGGTCGGCCCCGCGTGGC
>CAWUKE010000116.1:0-7126 GCA_963922935.1 uncultured Alphaproteobacteria bacterium
CTCATCGGGATCAATAATCGCGACTTGCACACATTTGAAACGACGCTCGATACCTTCGACCGCCTCGCCCCTTTAGTGCCCAAAGAGGCTCTTCTCGTGGCTGAAAGCGGGATTTTCACGCGCGGCGATGTGAATCGCCTCGCCGCGTCTGACGCGCAAGCCTACCTGATCGGAGAAAGCCTGATGCGACAGGACGATGTCGAAGAAGCTACGCGGGCGTTGAGAGGAATTTAAACCTTTCCTTGACATTTATGGAACATTTGTCGAACAGACGCTTATGTTGCTGTTTTGTTCGAGGACTGATTCATGCTGACCGCTAAACAAAAAGATCTTCTGTTACTGATCGATACACGGATCAAAGCCGTCGGCGTGCCGCCTTCTTATGACGAAATGAAAGATGCTCTGGGGTTGGCGTCCAAATCCGGCATTCACCGACTGATTACCGCCCTTGAAGAGCGCGGCTTTGTCCGCCGCCTGCCAAACAAAGCCCGCGCTTTGGAAGTCATCAAACTTCCTGAGGGCCTCCAAAAAGACAAACCCCTCGCCCCGGTCGCAGCGAATGACGCCTATGAAATTCCTTTTGTCGGTAAGATCGCCGCGGGTCTGCCAATTGCCGCGATCGAAGATAGCCATAATCTCATGAGTGTACCGCCGAGCCTTTTAGGCTCAGGCGATCATTACGCACTCGAGATTGAAGGCGAATCTATGCGTGATGCGGGCATTCTTGATGGTGATATTGTTGTGGTGCGCAAGGCGAACACGGCGCGCAATAATGAAATTGTCGTCGCCTTGGTCGATCAGGACGAAGCCACGCTTAAGCGTATTGTCAAACGCGACGGACTCGTGGAGCTACACGCCGAAAACCCTGACTTTGAGACGAAGACTTTCGGACCAGATCGCGTCGAAGTCCAAGGCGTTCTCGTCGGCTTAGTCCGGAATTATAATTAGACTGATTGGCTTTGCGCAGCGCAGTTATCGCTTGCTTCGCATAGCCCCATCTCAATCTCCGCTATCCCCAAGGCCGATTAGCGCGTTTTGGGTCTATAATGGGCTGAACAATCAAAGCATCCTGCACCAAAATATGGGCGCCGCCCATATCGCGTAGGTTAGTTGCGTCTAGCAATAAGGCCTCACACGCGCGCTTTGCGACACGTGTTGCGTCTCTTTCCGGTAGAATAACGAGGGCGCTATCACGGCACGCCTCTTTCACCTCTGACGCTTCATTCACGACTGTCACCCAAGCGTCTTTGACCTGAAACCGACAAGCAAGAGCGTCGCACTGAGCGAACCGGTCTTGGTAAGTCGTCCAGACGAGATCTGTATCCCCTAAGCTGCGGGCAAATTGACGACGACCATATTGGTCTGCCCGTGCAGAGCTTGTGAAACCGCCATCTTGCGTCAAAACACTGACACGACCTGTGTCTGTGATCCGAATTTCGGCTGTAGGTGTTTGCTGCCAAATTACAGCCGCCAGACCCATGCAGAGAATCCCGACGATCAGGCTTCGACGCGTTGCAAAACAGGCCGAAACAAAACCCGCACTATAAATAGCAAGCGCGAGCGGATGGCTTGCCTTCACCGTCCCAACAGCTCCGGGCAAACCTGCCACCCAGTTTGCAATCCATAACATGCCACGGAGGCACTGCCCCATCGCCCAGAGAGGCAGGCTCTCTAAACCCAAAGGCATCAGTAGTAAGGCGATAATCCCAAGAGCCATCACGAGTGGAAAGACGGCCATCGCGGCCAAATTTCCCAGCAGACCATAATGCGCGATACGACCGAAGTGGAACATGGCAAAGCCACCTGTTGCAAAGCCTGCGACTAGGCTAGTTCCAGCCAGGGAGCCGTAAAAGCCGACCACCCTATCTCGAAAACTCTGAACTTTTTGACGCGGCCAGCGATCGGCCCATTCCCGATAGACGACGACCAAAGCCGTCACGGCAGCGAATGACATTTGAAACCCAACACTCATCAGAGCCTCTGGTCTCAGCGTCAGGGTCAAGGCAGCCGCCACAGCGACGGATCGCAGGCTTAAAGCGCGCCGGTCTAGTAAAACCGCGAGAAACGCAATGCTGACCATAATATAAGCGCGCTGGGTCGCAACTGACGCGCCTGAGAGGCCGAGATAAAGTGTTGCGGCAACGATAGCGAAGAGAGCCGCGGGCTTGCGCATATCGCGGGCAGCTGCCTGTGGTAAGACGGCCAGTAAAGCCGAAATCAGGGTAAAGACGCCAAAACTCACCATCCCCATATGCAGGCCACTAATGGCGAGGATGTGAGCTAAGCCTGACGCGCGCAGGGCTTCGCGCTGTGTATCGGGGATATCATCGCGGAGGCCTGTCAGAAGTGCGGCCTGCAAACCTTTCGTTTCAGGTGGCGACCTGTCCAAAACGCGCGCGGCGATCACGCGGCGCCACTTTGTGATCGTAATCCCAAACTTCTCACGAGCTGTCAGGTCAGGACTGAAGGGGCTCGGATCGGCAATCGCGAACCCCGTTCCCGCCAGTCGATCATAAAAAGCGCGGCGCGCCGGATCGTAACCGTCCGGAACCGCTGGACCTGGCAGCGGGCCAATCACAGCCGGAACGCTTATGCCTTGTCCAATGTCGACCTCAGGAAAGTTTCGGCCAACTCGAAGACGGACTTTTGCTGGCAAACCCGTTCGCGGCATTGGGTCTATTGCATCAACAGAGATCATAAGTCGCCGCATTGGTCCACTTTGATCAATATCCAGAACCGCTCCCGACACCTGATAGCGTTGTTCAAAAGCGATAGGATTGGGAGAGATGATCGCCGTATGCAGGGCGGTCCAGCTAAAGCCCAGCAAAACAAAGCTGATCAAACCACCAAAAGGGCTGCGCGGCCAAACGGAAAGTATCGCAACCAGACCTAAGACAAGGACGGCGAAACGCCAATCCGGTTCGACGGGCCAGACAAAGTAAGTCGCAATTCCAACGGCTGCGGCAATGACGCCCGCTTCAAATGTAACTGTGAGCGTCGGGATGACGCGCCTTACGGCTGCACCCCACTTCACTTTATCATTGTAAATCGCCTCCACCTTTCCGATTAGAGCGCGCGCCAGCCTCGCTGGCAAGTCTGCAAGGAGTTTCCCGCAAAATGACTGAGGCCATACGCACACGCTTTGCCCCGTCTCCGACAGGATTTCTGCACATTGGTGGCGCGCGCACAGCCCTTTTCAATCGCTATTTCGCTGATGCTGTTGGCGGGACCATGCATTTGCGGATCGAAGATACAGACAAGGCGCGCTCAACCCCTGAGGCCACGCAAGCTATTCTCGATGGGCTGGCCTGGCTCGGTGTCAAGCATGACGGCGATATCGTCTATCAAAGCCAGAATGCGGATAGCCATGTTGCGGCGGCCAAAACGCTTTTAGAACGGGGCCAGGCTTATTTTTGCGATTTTGAAGGCGAAGCGCTGGACGCGGAGCGCGCCAAACAACGTGAAGCCGGCTCGGCATTCCGATCCCCTAATCGCGATAAATCCCTGACCAGCGGATCGCTACGCTTTCGGGTGCCTGACGGTGAAACGGCGATCAAGGACCACGTCCAGGGTGAGATCACCTGGCAGAATGAAAGCTTCGACGATCTCGTTTTGCTTCGCGCGGACGGCACGCCGACCTATATGTTGGCTGTGGTCGTTGACGATCATAATATGGGCATCACCCATGTTGTCCGGGGCGACGATCACCTGATCAATGCCGGCCGTCAAACGCAGCTCTATCAGGCGCTTGGCTGGGACGTACCAGAGTGGGCGCATGTGCCCCTTATTCATGGCCCTGACGGAAAGAAGCTCTCCAAGCGTCACGGCGCTTTGGGCGTGGAGGCCTATCGGGACCTTGGTTACTTACCGTCCGGACTACGCAACTATCTTGTTAAGTTGGGCTGGGCTAATGGAGATCAAGAAATTTTCCTAAGCGATGCGGCTATATCAGACGTCTTTAGCTTGCATGGGATCAATAGCGCGCCGGCCCGGTTAGATTTCGACAAGATGGGCTATATCAACCAGCAGCATATTCTGGACGCTGATGCGGACGCGTTAATAGAGGTCGCGACGCCGTTTTTATCAGATGCAGCAGGTCGGGAGCTTAATGCATCAGAAAAGGCTCGTATTCAGGCTGCCCTGCCATCACTTCGGGAGCGTGCTAAGACCTTGGTCGAATTGGCAGACGCTGCTGCTTATTTATATGCCCAGCGACCGCTCGAAATAAGCGGCAAAACAGCCAAATCTTTGCGGCGGGACGGAACAAAAGCTTTGGTGAGTGCTTTGACATCACAGCTACAATCTTTAGAAGGCGCAGCGTGGAATGCAGACGCCCTGCTCACCCTTTTGACTGACTTCGTCGCAGATCAAGAGATCGGCTTTGGCAAGATTGGCGCGCCCGTCCGGGCCGCTCTGACAGCCGGAACGCCCTCGCCTGATTTGCACTTGGTCATGGCCTATTTAGGCCGTGAGGAGGTGTTGGGCCGCTTAGAAGATGCAATGCCGATGATGGGCTAAACCCGTCCGGCTAGAATTGAAGAGTATTATGGAAAACAAAGTCAAAGAAATCGGCAAAGCAACGGTCGAGATCAACGGTGAATCTGCGGAATTTCCAGTCCTGACAGGGAGCATGGGTCAGCCTGCTTTTGACGTGCGGACTTTATCCAAAAAAACGGGTCACTTTACCTTTGATCCGGGCTACACTTCGACATGCTCAACTGAAAGCCAGATCACCTTCATTGACGGGGCGAAAGGCCAGCTTCTCTACCGTGGTTACCCGATCGAGCAATTAGCCGAACAGTCCACTTTCTTGGAAGTCGCATATCTTCTAATCAATGGTGAGCTGCCGAATGAAAAGGAATATGCGACATTCGAGCAGACGATCACGAACCACACCATGTTGCATGATCAGGTGGAAAGTTTCTTCCAAGGCTTCCGTCGCGACAGCCACCCTATGGCGATGCTAACCGGGACGGTTGGTGCCCTGTCTGGGTTTTATCACGATGATGCCCACACGACGGAAGATGAAGCCCGTAACTTGGCGATCCACCGGATTATCGCAAAGATCCCAACGCTGGCGGCACGTTGCTACAAGTACCGCATCGGGCAACCACACGTCTATCCGCAAAATGATCTGTCTTATGCGGGCAATTTCCTGCGCATGTGTTTTGCCGTACCGGCTGAGCCTTATGAACTGAACCCGGTCATTGAGTCCGCCATGGATAAGATCTTCATCCTTCATGCGGATCACGAACAGAATGCTTCAACCTCGACTGTGCGTCTGGCCGGATCCTCTGGCGCTAACCCTTATGCCTGTATCGCGGCTGGGACAGCGTGCCTTTGGGGTCCAAGCCATGGCGGGGCCAATGAAGCCGCGCTTAATATGTTGAAAGAAATCGGCACGGTTGACCGCATTCCGGAGTTTGTGGCGCGCGCCAAGGATAAGTCTGATCCATTCCGCCTGATGGGCTTTGGTCACCGCGTCTATAAAGCGACGGACCCGCGCGCGAAAGTCATGCGCAAAACGACCCATGAGGTTCTGGGCGAATTAGGCATTACGAACCCCGTCCTCGAAGTAGCCATGGAACTCGAGAAAATCGCAACGAACGAAGATTACTTCGTCCAACGCGGACTTTATCCGAATGTGGATTTCTATTCCGGCATTGTCTTGTCTGCTTTGGGCTTCCCAACGGACATGTTTACGGTTCTTTTCGCTCTTGCCCGCACAACGGGCTGGATCAGCCAGTGGAATGAGATGCTGGAAGATCCAAGTCAACGGATTGGTCGCCCGCGTCAGCTCTATACGGGCCCGACAGAGCGCGACTATGTCACCATCGGTGACCGCGCCTAAGACGCCGCGTCCAATAAACGTAAAATTTCGGTCGCTGCGGCATCAGACGCGGATGTCGGAGCGGCCATTTTTTGTGTCTGATCTAATAGTCGTTGGGACACGTCAGAGCGAACGCGCTCATCGCGTATGATCTCTAAAAGCGCCTCCGCCGGGGCGAGACCTTCTGTATCGCCTTGCATGAATTCGGGCATCAAGGCGCGCCCGACCGCAATGTTGACCAACGAGATATAGTCCGGTTTGAACAATCGGCTAGCGATCGCAAAGGTCAGCGGTTGGAGTTTGTAGAGCACGACAGTGGGAACACCCGCTGCGGCCAGTTGCGATGTGATCGTTCCTGAACAAGCGACAGCGCCGCGAATAGACGCAAAGACATCCAATAAATCATCTGGGCCTGCGCGCACGCCATCAATGTCTTTGATAAGGGCTTCAACACTCTTCCTCACAGGCTCAGCGATTGAGAAAACCAAACGGCTGTTAGGGATTTGATCCTGAACGTGACGCGCATTGCGTAAGATATCGGGACCAATGCGTTCAATCTCTGCCGGACGGCTGCCGAAAAAGACACCGATCAGAGGGTCCGTTCCGATATTATGTTTGCGTCGAAATGCTTTTGCCTCTCCGGACCGGTAATCCTGGTCGAACACCGCATTTCCAACATAGGACAGCGGTAGTCCCGCCGCTTCAAAATAAGGGCGATCCATCGGCTGGGTAGACAGGAGGTGATCTACATAGCGAGCCAGAATTTTGGCTCGACCCGATCGCATGGCCCAGACTTGTGGGGCCACATATTTTACGATCTGACCCTGATAATTCTTACTTTTAAGACGCTTCGCGACCCGAACCATGAAGCCCCAACTATCAATCAAAACGACCGATTTTGAATTACGAGCTAAGATATGATCACTGACCTCTCTGACTTTTCGTATGACATGACCATAGGCCCGTAGGCCTTCGACAAAGCCTAAGATAGCGAGGCCGTCCATCTGGACAGCGGAGGTTAGGCCTGAACTCGCCATTTTTGATCCGCCGAGGCCTTCGACTTGGATTGAAGGCCTCAAATTTATCAGGCTTTGAAAAAGCGATGCGCCTAATGCATCGCCAGAAGGTTCCGCGGCCACGATAAGCACATCAGGTGTGTTAGGTTTAGTCTGTTGCGTCATCCGCTTTGGTCTGCGGCAGACCCACTACAAAGATACCATATTGATCGGCAAGGACTTCCACGGTCTGTCTATCAATCAGGAAGGATTGACCAGCTTCTGCGATAATTCCGGCAAG
>CAWUKE010000117.1:0-7124 GCA_963922935.1 uncultured Alphaproteobacteria bacterium
TCGCCGCGATACGGTGAGAAAGCTGGGCAGCGTGGACAGGCGCATAAAGAACGGAGTCGAAGTCGGCCTCAACATCGCTCATGCGGGATAGGCGCCCGATAATCGGGATTTGTCGCGGCGCATATTGGGCCCGAATTTCAGGAATGAGGTCGCGGCTATGTTCAACATAGTCCGTGAGAAAGCATAGGACTGCTGCAGGCGCGGTAGTCGGCAACTCTGGTAGATTTTCTCCATCATAGCCCATCAATTGAATGTCGAGGGATTGGTCTTTCAGGGCAGCTATCAAATCGCTCAGGCTAGTAACGTCATCTGTAATCACAAGCACACGCGTCTTATTTTGTGGCACGAAAGCTGATTCGGTCTGTGTAGAAACGCGGCTCATGCCTTTCTTTGACTCCGCGCCGTTACTGTGCCGTTAACCGTGTCTGTTTAAGATCAGAGCAATCGCTTTCTTAGGCCTCGTCCGTAATTAGTGCGCCATTCGGGCTGAGGCATCGGCTTTACTTTTTGCGCTGAAATCAGAAAGCTAAATCTATGGAAACAGCGGCCAATTCGGCGGTTCTTTTGGTGAACTTGGGTAGCCCCGACGCGCCTACGCCAGACGCAGTACGCCGCTACTTGTTTGAGTTTCTGCATGATTATCGCGTGATCGACACATCGCGCTGGCTTTGGTGCCCGATCTTGCATGGGATTATTCTGCGCACACGTCCAGGCAAAGTGGCGAAAGCCTATAAGTCAATCTGGCACGAACCTGAACATCTCGATTCGATTGAAGGCGTTGAAGCGCCACTCGTGCGCATTACCCGCGAACAGGCGGCCGGCATGCAAGCGCGGCTAGGTGTGCGGGTCGAAGTTGCTATGCGCTATGGAAACCCGTCCATTCGGGACGCGATCGACAAATTGATGGATGCGGGCATCACCCGCATTGCGGTCCTACCCGCCTATCCACAGTATGCAGGGGCCACGACCGGATCAGTTTATGACGGGATCAGTCACGCGCTGAAGGGGCGGGATCGCTGGAATCGTCGCGAGCGTAAAGCCCGTGACGTGCCAGAGCTGCGCTTTTTGCGAGACTATTACCGCGAGCCGGCCTTTATCAAAGCGCTGGCCGATAGCCTCACGGAGCATCTCGCCACGCTGGATTGGGAACCAGATGTAGTGCTGAGCTCTTATCACGGCCTGCCGAAACGCTATGTTGACGAAGGCGATCCCTATCAAAAGGAATGTATCGCGACGACGGACGCGCTTCGCGCCCATTTGGGCTGGAGCGACGAGAAACTCCGCACCACGTTCCAATCCCGCTTCGGTCCGGCGGAATGGCTAACGCCTTACACGGACAAAACGCTGGAAGCCTTGCCAGAGCAGGGGATCAAGAAGGTCGCCGTGATGATGCCGGGCTTTTCCGCTGATTGTCTCGAAACGCTGGAAGAAATCGCGGAAGAGGGCGCGGAAGAGTTCATGGAAGCCGGCGGCACGCATTTCACAGCGGTGCCGTGCTTGAATGCACGCGAGGATCATATCGATATGCTGGCTGATATGGCCCGGCGGAAACTCTTACCCGGCTGGTTGGACGAGCGTGAAGAGCGTGTCGATATCGCTCGTCAGGATGTCGCGTGAGCTGATCACCTTATCAGCAAGCGCCTTATAATCACGATGGCGGGAGTCGAGTAAGCCGGGATAACTGGCCAGCAAGGACTCCTCCTTGTTCATACCTGCATGTTGCTTGTAGTGACCGTGCCAAGCAAGTGGTTTCGGGCTTGCGAAATAGAGGTCTTTTAGTTTTTCCAGATGCTCGGGTGCTGCTTCAATATAGACCGTATACCAATTGCTATTCAGCATCTCTCGAACGTTCTGATCTGTATAGATCACCGACCCTGTTGTATCCAGCAGAGGATTGCGCGCCGGGCTGGCCATCGCTTTAGCTGTCGCATCTGTTTCCATGGCTAAGCTTTTCGCTTCGCGCGCCGCATAGCCGTCGGAATAAGGCTGGCCTTGCCAGGCCGCAAACGCCGCCATGTCGGTTTCGCCCAGCGCTTCCCAAATCAGCTTATCGACTTCAATCAGGTTGAAATCAAAATGCGTGGCCAGCCTCATGCCTGAATAGCTTTTGCCGATATTGCTCATCCCGATCAGGGCAAGTTTGAGCGTTCCGTTTGCATAACGCTCTTCCCATTCGGCGTGGCTGAGTTTCACGAAACAAAGGTTCCAACATAGTCTGCCAACGCCTGGAGTGTTGATGGCATATCATGGACCCGGGGTTTCCTTCGCATCGCTTTGGCGAGAGCGGGGGGCATGGCGATATCTTCCCGCAGGATCTGCTCTAGACTGTCAGCAAACTTAGCCGGATGCGCTGTCCCCACGGTAATAAAGGTCGCGTCAAGATCAGGGTGGGCGTCGCGGAATGCGGTCATGCCCAAATGCCCAACAGCCGTATGCGGGCACATGGTGTAGCCTGTTTCACGCTTTATCCAGCGAATGTGTCGAGCAGTTGTCTCGTCATCAAAGCTCGCACCCCAGCAGGCAGCTCGGACTTTCTCCCAATCGTCTCCGTGGAGTGCCAAAATGCGGGGGAAGTTGTTGGGCCGTCCAATATCCATCGCATTACTGAGTGTTGGGGTTGAGGGGCGCGGGCGGTATTCCCCGTCCTTGAGATAGTCCACCATCGGGTCATTGATGTTGTGGGAGACAACAAATCGCGCAATAGGCGCGCCCATCTGTTTGGCAATTAAGCCACCTGTGAGGTTGCCAAGATTACCTGAGGGGATGCTGAAAATAACAGGGCGATGAGGATAGGCAGCTTTGGCCTGAAGCGCCGTCCAGAAATAGTAGAAACTCTGCGGGATAACGCGCCCGACATTGATCGAATTGGCGCTCATCAGATCAAAGCGTTTCGTCAGCGTTTCATCAGCAAAAGCGTCTTTGACGAGTTGCTGGCAATCATCAAATGTGCCTTCAACGCGGACGGCGTGGATATTACTGCCCCTACGGCCTATCGTGCAAAGCTGTTGCTCTTGGACCGTTGAGACCCCGCCTTTAGGATAGAAGATGAAAACCTCTATTCCGTCTTGGTCCAGAAAGGCATCGCCAATCGCGCCGCCTGTATCGCCTGATGTGGCGACCAAGATCGTTCGGCGTTGATCGCCCGACGTTAGAAGGTGGCTGGCCGAGCGCCCCATGAAACGGGCGGCAAAGTCTTTAAAGGCGAGGGTTGGTCCGTGAAAAAGCTCGAGGACAAAATCATCGGCTTGCGGCGGCATCGCAGGATGCAGAACGTCTCCGCGAAGCGTTTGCATAGGGACAGGAAAGTCATAGACATCCCGACACAGGCTTCGTAGGGTTTTTTTGTCAAACCGTGCGTCCGTGAAATGCCCGGCGAGAACAGCCGCACAGTCCGCAAAATCTAGAGCGCCAAGGCGCGCCGTTTGCAGCGCATCAAAGTGCGGAATCGTGTCGGGCATCCAGAGGCCACCCCCCGGGGCGAGGCTAGCCAAGAGGGCGTCACCAAAATCCGCTGTAATGCGTGTGTCGAGGTGAGAGTGGTACCGCATAATGGCCAGCCCCTAGCGATCATCCCATAAAGCGCAAGTCCATAGCCCCGTTATTGAGGGGCCCGGACTGCATGCGCCAAAATATTTACCATGGTCGCATGGGCCTTCAGGGGGCCTGGATTTATGATCACATGCGGTCGGTCTGCCCGGTAGCGTAACGTTTCGCCCGCCCCCACGTCCCAGCTTTCAAGTCCGATTTCGACTCTCAAGTGACCTTGCAGGACGGAGAGGTTTTCAACCGATCCGTCCGGGTGAGGGGAGCTTTCCAAGCGCCCGCCTGGCTCTGCCGTAAAGTCATAGACTTGGACAAATTGCACTGTATCGGCAGAGCCAATAATTCGCAGGGCGCAAAGGCCGTCATCACTCGTCAAAACGGGAATGTCTTGAACCTTGGCATATTGGACCAAAGCTGAAGCGGCTTCTTGCGCGCCAAACATAGCCTCGACACTGGTGCCAAGGGCTTGGCTCAGACGCGAGAGTGTTGCAACGGTCGGATTGCTTTCGTTTTTTTCAATCTGACTGATCATAGACTTGGCCACACCAGACATTTCCGATAACTCGCCGAGTGAAAGCTGATCCGCCTTGCGCAGACGCGCAATCGTTGCGCCAAGTTTTTCCGAAATCGCATCGGTTTCTGGGCAGGGCGTCCGGCGAGATCGCGTTTTTTTGATAGCTGTCATGTTGTTTCAGGCTGGCCTTTTTCTCGTCTGTTCTATATATAGAACACAAAGACCTATCAAGAGAACAAATGAAATATGCGTTATCTCCCCATCCATATTGATTTGCGAGGCCGAAAGGTTCTTGTTTTTGGCGCAGGCCCCGCTGCGGAAGCGAAACTACGGACGCTCCTCAAAACCGAAGCGGAGCTGATTGTCGTCAGCGACACCCCGGGTGAAGAAGTCCGGCGCTGGGCAAAAGACGGAAAGCTCACGATTGTTCAGAGTGCCGATATGGATGGCGCTGCGCTTGTCTATGCGGCGACCGAAGACCCTGATGAAAACTTGCGACTTGCTGA
The DNA here is from genome assembly GCA_963922935.1 of uncultured Alphaproteobacteria bacterium. Lineage (GTDB taxonomy): Bacteria > Pseudomonadota > Alphaproteobacteria > Caulobacterales > Maricaulaceae > Litorimonas. The sequence continues at coordinate 4,564 of CAWUKE010000117.1, forward strand.
GCAGGCGCGCAGCTTGGGCATTCCCGTGAATGCGGCCGACATGCCAGCGGGCTGTGATTTCATCACGCCAGCTTTGGTGGATCGCTCTCCTGTGGCAGTGTCGATCGGCACCGAAGGGACCAGTCCGGGTCTGGCGCGGGCGCTGAAATCAGACCTAGAGTCCCGCCTTCCCAGCGATCTGGGCGAAACGGCACTCGCGATCAAAGGTCTGCGGGATGTCTTAAAAGTCGAAGAGCCTGACATTGCCAAACGCCAAGCTCTTTGGGCAGATGTTTTAGGCGCGGGTCTGTCGGACATAACAGGTCTGGACGCAGAAACAGTGACTGAGCGCTATCACAAGGCGCGCGAGCAACGCTTTGAAGGCTCGCAGACACAAGCTGGTCATGTCCATATCGTCGGCGCGGGACCAGGTGATCCTGATTTGCTCACGGTTGGGGCTTTACGTGTTATGCACAGTGCGGATGTGGTCGTCTATGACCGCCTTGTCAGCGATGAGGTTTTGTCACTCTGCCGTCGTGAGGCCGAGTATGTCTATGTCGGGAAACAAGCTGGAAAACCATCTGCGCGCCAAGATGAGATCAATCGCATCTTGGTAGAAAAGGCCCTGGACGGTCACCGCGTTGTGCGTCTGAAATCTGGGGATCCGCTGGTCTTTGGCCGCGCCGAGGAAGAATTCTCCGCTTTAGACGCGGCGGACATTGGCTACACGATCCATCCCGGCATTACATCAGCTACAGCGGCCGCAGCGAGCCTGCGCCATAGCCTGACAGTCCGCGGTGAAAACACCGCGGCGACATTGGCGACGGGACATGATGAAAGCGGATTTGCCGAGCTAGATTGGACCTCCCTTGCAAAGCCTAAGGCGCGGGCCTCCATTTATATGGGGCTTCGCGCGGCGCGGTTTATCCAAGGGCGTTTGCTCGTGCATGGGGCGGACCCAAACACGCCTATCGCTATTGTTGAAAATGCGTCCCGCCCGAATGAGATTATTCTAGAAACGACCTTGTCGGATTTGCCTGATGCTTTGGCGTCTGGCGGGATTAAAGGTCCGGCTGTCCTTATGCTTGGCTATTCGAAACGCCGTGCTGCGATTGCGCTGAAGGCGGCATCATGAGTAACCTCAAGCATAAGGGCAAAGGCCCGCAGGGCATGACGGCAAATGAATTGCGGTCGGGTCTTTCTGTCTGGATGACCCCTGATTTTACCTGGTCGCGTGAGTTCACCGATGCACTCCTGACCGAAGATGAAGCCTTGATTGAAAAGATGGACGCGACCGCCAAAGCGGCGGAACAAGCCAATGAAGTCGTCGGCGCTTACTTTATCGACACGGAAGACGGCAAACCGTCCCGTTATCGGGAACGGTTTCGGACGCACGGTCCGTCTTACGACACAGCCGATCTGGTCGAGCAGGAATAAGCGCAGGAATAATCCATGTATCGTTATGATGAATTTGATGCGGCTTTCGTCAAGTCGCGCGTCGATCAGTTCCGCGGCCAAGTCGAGCGTCGCTTGGACGGGCGTCTGACAGAAGCCGAATTCCGTCCGCTACGGTTGATGAATGGTCTCTATTTGCAGCTTCACGCCTATATGCTGCGGGTCGCCGTGCCTTATGGCACGCTTCGCTCAGATCAGTTGAGGATGTTGGCGCATCTCGCTGAAAAATATGACAAAGGTTACGGCCACGTCACAACGCGTCAGAATATGCAATATAACTGGCCGGTCTTGCAGGATGTGCCGGATATGTTGGAAGACTTAGCCAGTGTTGGGATGCACGCCATCCAAACGAGCGGAAATTGCATCCGCAATGTCACCTGTGATCCTTATGCGGGCGCGGCAGCTGATGAGATCGAAGATCCACGCCCGCTTGCGGAATTGCTGCGGCAATGGTCAATGCTGCATCCTGAATTCAGCTTCCTGCCCCGTAAGTTCAAAATCGCGGTCACAGGCGCTCCGACGCATGACCGGGCGATGATCCGCGCGCACGATATTGGCATTGAGGTTGTCCGGAATGAAGCGGACGAAATCGGCTATCACGTCATTGTCGGCGGTGGTTTGGGCCGCACGCCTGTCATTGGTCAAACCTTGCGCGAGTTCATTTCAAAAGATGATTTGCTGCCTTATCTGGAAGCCACAATGCGGGTCTATAACCGCTTCGGCAACCGCGATAATAAATACAAAGCGCGGATCAAAATCCTTGTGCGTGATCTCGGCATTGAAGAGTTTAAGCGCCTCGTCGACGAAGAATATGCGCAGCTGAAGCCGAGCGAGATTCGCGTCGGCAAAGCGGAGCGCGACCGCATCGCGGCCTATTTTGCGCCGCCCGCCTATGAAACAGACATCGCCGCTTTAGATATGGCGGACCAACCCGAAGCGTTCCGCAAATGGGTGGAAACCAACGTCGTGGCCCATACGCAGCCGGGCTACGCTATCGTCAATATTAGCTTGAAAGACCCGGACCGAGCGCCGGGTGACATCACAGCGGATCAAATGCGGGCCGTTGCCGATCTCGCGGATGACTATAGCTTTGGTGAAATCCGCACGACCCATCAGCAGAATATGGT
>CAWUKE010000118.1:0-7074 GCA_963922935.1 uncultured Alphaproteobacteria bacterium
AATACGTTGGCGGTTCTACACTTTGAGCTCGACTTTGATGACGCAAAACTAACGGAGGCGTTTGACAATCCGGCCGATCTGGAAACTTACCTGTCTGATTATGCGGCCGCCTGCGCGCGGTTTTGCGAAAGCGCGGTCATACAGCCCTTTATCGAAGCCTTTGATCGTGCCTGCCATTCGGATCCTGATTTCACAGACGCGGCCAAGCTGCTGCGTCGTCCGAAGCAGTTTTTAGCGTTTAACGATCTAGAGCATCATCGTTGGCCCGTTTGGGACGAAGCTGATGAGCCCTCCCTCTGGACGCACCGGATCTACCAAACCGAAACGATTAATAAGCGCTACCGAAAGGACCTCGCCCCCCTCTTACGTCTGCCGGATGCGGCTAGCCCCTACCGGGTCGGTCAAGGCACCACATGGCTCGCCAAGACAGAGGTCGCGGCGCGAATGCGCGGGATTAATGCGACCTGCCAATATTTCTACTGCATGTTGGACGCCCTCAATCTCAGTCAGAAGCGCCTGTTACGCAAAATTACGGACCGGGAGGCCCGTTTCAATATTGACGACGCCTATGCCCGCTATGACCGGCTGGAAAATCTCCTCTCAGAAATGAAGAATGAGCTGCTCGATTATACGACGGCCCTGCAAGGTGAAGCCCGGGATATGTTCGATGCTATCCAGACGGCATTCCGCACGCATGAACTGGTGGCCGCGATGGAACAGCGATCTGATCTATTGCGGGGCAAGATCGACCGCGCGCAAGCCCGACGGTCGCTTTTACAACAACGCCTGCTGACCTTCTCGCTTGTACTGCTGGGGGCTATCCAAATCGTCTCTCTTGTCATGCAAGTCTTCAATTATCCGAACGAAGATTTTAACAATGATCGCGTGCCGGGCTTGTTTGATCTCGTCTCCCGCATCCCGTTTGATCTGGCGATGAATATCGTTCTGATTGGGATTGTGGTTTTCGGCCTCATCTGGAGCTGGCGCACCCGCCGACCGTCAGGACGATAAAGGCCCTATCGTCTTAATTTTATAGAAACCACGACAACAACTTCTATTAGAATTTAATCTCTTCTTCCCGAAAGCCGATTAGGCAGCTTTCAAGACAGGGTGGGAGAAGATCATGGAACTCAAAGAAGCCGGGATTTGCGGATTATTTGTCGTTGGCGGCGCTGTTGGATTTGGAGCCTTTGGTCTCAACGACGTCCTTTCCTCTGATCTTCGTCACATCAATGACGTCAGTTATGAAGAACGGGCCGAATATATGGCGACGGTTGTCGCGGAATTTGACGAGGCCTTTGATACGTACAACGTCGAGTCAGAAGAATATTATCACACGGGCGTGTCGACCTTCTCGCATCGTCCGGCCTCATCCATGTTCGTTGAACATGTGCGCTTAACTGAGCTCGCCTCAACGCAACAAGTCAAAGAAATTCGCGTCTATTTTGATGAAGACCTTTTCTGTCAGCAGGCCGAAATGACCATGTTCACCGAAAAAGGCTGGCATTATGAGTTCAATTTGGAGAACCAGAATGGCGGCGTGATTGAACGTGTCACCTGTCGCGCTTCAACACCGCTGCAGCTTCGCCCGGCCTCTGTGGCTTAAACACAAGGCCGCTTAGACAAAGCTCTGCGGGTCAATATCGATCTGGATTTTATACTTCGCGGGCATGCGCTTTTGCCGCGCGCGCCAGGCGGTCATATAGGCGGAGAGGTTCACACCCGGTTCCGCACGGATGAACAAACGCTGGCGGAAGAGACCTCTTAGACGACTAATGGGCGCTTCAGACGGACCGAGGATTTCGATTCCGTCCGCCCGTGGCGCGAGCGTCAGGAAATCGCGAACAAGCTGCTTGGTCTTCTTCAGATCAGGCCCCCAAACGATCACGGCGGCGAGTCGCCCAAAGGGCGGCAAGCCCAACATATCGCGCATCTGCATCTCCACACCGACAAACATGTCCCGATCACCGACGACGAGGGCTTGCAAAGCTTCATGATGGGGGTTGTGGGTTTGGATAAGCGCTGAGCCCGCTTTATCCGCCCGGCCAGCGCGACCCGCCACTTGCACAAGCGTCTGATAGGTCCGTTCGCCCGCGCGCGGATCCGCCCCACCCATCAGCAAATCACCATCCACCACACCCACAAAGGTCAGCTTCGGAAAGTTGTGGCCCTTCACGACCATTTGCGTCCCGACCAGAATATCGATCTCGCCCTGTTCCATACGACCCAGACGGTCCTTGATCGCGTCTGGCGTTGTTGTCGTATCAGAGGACAAGATTTCGATACGTGCCTGCGGGAAATGGCTTTGCGCCTCATCGGCGATGCGCTCCACGCCGGGTCCGACGCTCGTCAGCCCGTCCGGCGCCCCGCACTTCGGGCATTCGCGCGGCATGCGCATGGAAAAACCCGTCAGGTGACAGACGGCCCGACCCGTCGCGCGATGTTCCACAAGCCAGCTATCTGTGTCAGGCGATTTCAACCGTTCGCCACAAGCTTTGCACAATATCAGCGGCGCGTAGCCCCGACGGTTCATATAAAGCAGGCTTTGTTCCCCCGCCTGCATTCGCGCGGCCAACGCGGCGACCATCGGTTCTGACAAGAAAGACCCCCGCTCTGGCGCGTGGCTTTTCATATCGATCAGATCGATTTTGGGCAGCGTGATCGCGCCCGGCCGTTCTGGCAAAATCACATGGGCGTAGCGGCCTGAGCGAGCATTGTGCAGCGTTTCCAGCGCGGGCGTGGCACTGGCGAGAATCACGACGCAATCTTCCAGCCGACCGCGGACAACTGACATATCTCGCGCATTATAAATCACGCCCTCTTCCTGCTTGTAGGACGTGTCATGTTCTTCATCGACCACGATCAGGCCGAGTTTCGCGAAGGGCAGGAAGAGCGCTGAGCGCGCCCCGACGACGAGCTGCGCCCGACCCCGCGCGACCTCTCTCCACGCCCGCCGCCGCGCCATATCGGTGATCCCGCTATGCCAGGCGACAGGTTCAGCGCCAAAGCGATCCGTAATCCGCGCCAGCCCCGCTTGGGTTAGCGCGATTTCTGGGACCAACAATAACACCTGCCGCCCCTGTCGCAGCGCTTCCGCCACCGCTTCAAAATAGACCTCCGTCTTGCCCGACCCGGTCACCCCATCCAGAAGGCTCACCGAAAAAGCGCGCTTGGCCACCTGCCCCACCAGCTCATCCGCCGCGCGGCGCTGGCCCTCTGTCAGGTCCCGACCCGTCTTTTCGTGATCAGGCACGTCATAGGGCGGATCGACAGGGCGGTCTTCCGCCCGCATCAAACCAGCTTTGACCATGCCTTTGACCACGCCCGCTGAAATACCCGCCCGTTTCGCGATCTCTGACGCGCGCGCAGGGAATGGGCCGCCTTCACGCAGCGCAGCCCGACGCGCAGGCGTCACATTAAGGGGTGCATCCCCTGTCGGTTCATAGAGCGTGGCAATCGGGCTGGGGTCGAGCGCTTTCCAACTGCGCAGCACCATGCGCAAGACTTGTCCCGGCGAGGCCACATTATAGCGCGCGACCCAATCGATGAAGTCCAGTGTCGCTTCTGGCAGTGGCGGGGTCGGCTTGATCTCGGCAATCGGTTTGAGGTCCCGGCCCGCTTCCGCTCCATCCACACTCATCACGACGCCAAGCTTCATTTGCTTGCCGATCGGCGCAAAGACAAACTCGCCGCGTGCAAGCTGCATGTCGTCCGGCACGGCATAGTCAAACGCGCCGGGGACGTTCACAGGAAAAAGGATTTGCGCGTTCCGCTGCATGAAAGCCTGTGTTATCACGCCCGCGACTGAAGACCTCTATTTTTCTCAGACTGGACCCACCATGAAATTCTTCATCGATAGCGCCGACATTGAGGCGATTGCTGAACTGGCCGATATTGGCCTGGTAGACGGTGTTACCACCAACCCGTCTATCATCGCGAAGTCTGGCCGCGATTTCAAAGAAGTCATCGCTGAAATCTGCAAACTGACCGACGGGCATGTCTCCGCCGAAGTCGTTGCGACTACAGCCGAGGAGATGATCAGCGAAGGCAAAACGCTGCGCAAGATCGCCGATAATGTCTGCGTGAAACTGCCGCTGACCATGGACGGCCTCAAAGCGTGCAATACGCTGTCCAAAGAAGGCATTCCGACCAATGTCACGCTTTGCTTCTCACCGAACCAAGCGCTGCTGGCGGCGAAAGTCGGCGCGACCTATATCTCACCTTTCATTGGACGACTGGACGACATTACGCTGGACGGAATGGAGCTGATCCAAGACATCCGGGAAATTTACGACAATTACGGCTATGAGACCGAAGTCCTCGCGGCCTCAATTCGCTCCGTCAATCATGTCAAAGAATGCGCGCTGGTCGGCGCTGATGTGATCACGGCGCCGCCGGCTGTGATCAAAAACCTTTCTAACCACCCTCTGACAGATAAAGGCCTCGCCGCCTTCCTCAAAGATTGGGAAAAGACAGGGCAATCGATCTAGGGCCGGCATCAATTAAGGGGCGCTTAACCTCCCGCTAACCGTCTTTGCCCATGATGCCCGCAACCGGGTTGGGGAAAGAAAATGGTTCGATACGGTCTTATATTTGGCCTCGTGGCGCTGACGGCCTGCGCGACGACAAGCAAGCGCAAGGTCGTTAATATTGCAGAGCCGGAAGCGCTTGCGACAGAGAATGTGCGCTATGACACGCTCGAAGCGGCTGCCGCTTGCGACACACGCAAGATGCGGGCGCGCGCGCTCGACGATGATCCGATGAACGACATTGCGTCGATCACGGTCGTGCGGGAAATCTCGCCCGGTCGCCGGACGGAAACCGATCTGGATTTGAATTGCCGCGATTTCTTCGCCCGTCGCCTCGGCACAGCCACCCCGACCCAGCCCCTACCGCAGCCTATGCCGCAGCCATCACTCATCGCGGCGAATGCAGATATGACAGCACAAACGCCTATCGCGCCTGCTCAAATAAGGCCGACCTATAATACCTATCGCGTCCGTCGCGGCGATACGCTTTACGGCATTGCACGCGCGCACTGCACAGGATGGAAGACGTTAGCGACGTTCAACAATCTTCCGAATGCAGCTGAGATCAGCCCGGGACAAATTCTGCGCCTGCCCCAAAGCGCTTGCTAGGGAGCGCCTGCGAAGACGCTTAGGCTCGACGACGCCGCCCGCCCCGACGCCCTTTCGCGGGGCCGGTCCCGTCTGGCGCGCTGGGGAAGGCCATCGCTTCGACGAAATAATCCTGAAAGCGCGGCTCCATGGCCGTTTCGATTTTGACGACATCGCGAACGGCCTCCCGCACGCGGGTTCGCGCGTCTTTATCGGTCAAACACATGGCCGCGCCCATACCTGCCGCATTGCCGACCGCGGTGATCGTCTCAGCCGACGCGAAAGGCACGATGCCGATTTCGGCGACATATTCAGGGTCCAAATGGGTACCAAACGCCCCGGCCAGCAACACTTCGTCAAAGGCCTCACACCCTAATTCTTCAGCCACCAGACGTGCGCCCGCGTATAGCGCCGCTTTGGCGAGCTGAACCGCCCGAATATCGGTCTGACGAAGCGTCATGTTACCAATCAAGCGATAGGTGCTAACGCCGCCGACCTCGGTAAAGCGATCCGGCGCGACATGGGGCTGAAAGCTGCCGGATTTATCGATCAAGCCCGCCCGCGCGAGTTCGACCATGACTTCGAAAATCGCGCTCCCGCAGAGGCCCGGAATGGCGTGATCGGCGAAGGTCTCCTCGGTAATCCAATCCTCATGACCAATGATTTTGATGCGGCAATCAAAGGTGGTCGGATCAATCCGTAAGCGCTCAATCGCGCCCTCTGTTGCGCGCACGCCGCAGCTGATTTCCGCGCCTTCAAGCGCTGGACCAGTCGGAGAGCTAGCGGCAGCAACTTTGTCATCATGCGTCAGAACGATTTCAGCATTCGTCCCAATATCGACGAGCAGACTGGAACGCTTAGCCATCCGGTCGATCTGCGTCAGATAGGCTGCTGCCGTGTCTGCGCCCACATGACCGCCGATCAGCGGCAGGAGCGAGACACGCGCCTGTCGCGGCAGACCCAGATCCAACTGGTCGCCCGGCAAATCGAGCCAGTCTTTCACCGCCAGCGTAAACGGTGATTGCCCCAAGGGCGTGGGATCTACGCCTATTAACGTGTGATGCATGATCGGGTTTCCGACGGCGACAACTTCCAAAAGCTGGTCTGCTTCCGCCTCAACGGCTTGAAGCGCGTCCGAAAGCATCGTTTTCAACTGCTGCTGTATCGCGGCGCTCAGCTTCTCACGCCCGTCTTCGTTCATCATGACATAGCTGACCCGGCTCATCACATCTTCGCCGAAGCGGATTTGCGGGTTCATGGCGGACGCTTGGTGCAAGAGCGCGCCACTGTTCAGATCATAGAGATAAAGCGCAACAGAGGTGGAGCCGATGTCAATCGCGGCCCCATAAAGCCCGTCCCGATCTGGCGACCAGATGTCGATCACTTCGGCCTCATCACGGATGACAGCGGTGATGAGGCGATTATGTTCGGCCAGCAAGGGTTGGATTTTCAAGCTGACACGCGGCGCAACTCTCAGGTCGCCGCCGAGATGGTCAATCAGGCTTTCCGTGTCCGATAGATAAGCCTCTAAGGTCGGTTCAGGGAGTTCGACCATTTGCAGCCGTATTGGTGGGTTCAATGGACCGGGTAAATCAAAAGCCGCTTTGCGGATCGCGCTTTCGCGGTGGCGGGCATGGGGCGGGATATCGACAACCGCATCGCCCATAACTTTGGCGCGGCACGACAGACGAAAGCCTTCCATCATATCGCCGTCATGAATGGCCTTTTTCTCTGCCGGTTTGAGGCGGTCCAGAGCCTCCTCTTTGACGCTTAGACCAAACTTGGCGTGGTTCCCGACCTCCAGCGAACATTGACAGCGTTTGCAGATACCCGCCCCGCCGCAGATCGATTGAATATCCACGCCGGATCGCAAGGCGACATCGTAAACCGAATCACCTGCCCGCGCGGTCGTCTGAACCCCAGACGGGGTGAAGATAATTTTATGGCTAGCCGCGTC
>CAWUKE010000119.1:0-7049 GCA_963922935.1 uncultured Alphaproteobacteria bacterium
TTCGGTGTCACGGGGGAAGGGGACGGTCGATTAGAGGCAGACTTGGAGGCGTTACTCAGCCTCGGCGTGCCCCATATCAGTACTTATCAGCTCACCATTGAGCCGGGCACCGCTTTCGCGCGGGACGCGGCCCGCGGTACCCATCATGCGGTCGAAGAGGATCAGAGCGTGGAAAGCATGGCCCATATCGAAGCCCGCCTGACTGACGCAGGTTACGATCACTACGAGATCAGCAATTATGCCAAACCGGGTCATGAAAGCCGCCATAATCTCGCCTATTGGCGGGGCTGGGACTATGTCGGCGTCGGACCGGGCGCGCATGGGCGGCTTTGGACTGTGGCGGGACGGGTGGCCACAGAGACGGCGCTGAAACCCGCCGATTATATTGCGGCAGTTGAGGCGGATCGCACGGCGATTGTTTCACGTGAAACTCTGTCCCGGTCTGAGGCTGCGGAAGAATATGTCCTGATGGGATTGCGGGTGCAGGAAGGTCTCAGCCTGTCTCGCCTTGCCGAGATTAAAGGCGCGCCGATAGATGTGGATCCCCATTTGCTCGAGGATGGCTATTTGGTCGTTGCAGGGGATCGCTTGCAGGCAACGGCGCTTGGTCGCCCGGTTCTGGATGCGCTGACCCGGGCTTTGTTGGTCTGAAAACATATCACCCAACAAAAAACCCGCCTTGCGGCGGGCTCTTTTGACAAAATCGCGTTTTGTTTAGCGATATTGCTGCAAGCGTGTCGTGCGTAGGCCGCTAATGCCATGGCTCTCGATAGACCGCTGCCAGCTCATAAATTCTTCAGAAGACAGACCATAACGCTCACACGCGCTTTCCAGTGTCAGCAAGCCCCCCCGAACAGCGGCAACCACTTCAGCTTTGCGGCGGATGACCCAGCGGACGGTGTCAGGCTTGGGCAGGTCAGCCAAGGTTAGCGGCGTCCCTTCCGGACCAATCACCATATGTTCGCGTTTTTTAAGTCGTTCAACCATCAGGTCTTTGCCCTCTTATGGCCTTGCCCCACCCGCATGGCCGCTCTCTCATTTGAACCTGATTTACGGCTATGGCCTTAAAAACCTCTTAAGCGGTTTGTAAAAATTCTAATGATTTCAGTTGTTTACTAAGATTAACGGATGTAAACCTTGTTTAACGCCAAAAGCGCCCTCCCCAAGGTTTTCTTAACTATTTCGATAGCGAATTGAATTTATTGAAAGAATTGCTGTTACCGGGGCGCGCGGTCCCATCGACTCGTCATCGCACTGTCCCTATATGAGGCGCTCCATGGTGAAGACGATTTCTCATAAGATCGAAGAAACGCCTCAAATTGCGGTCAATTCGCTCGGTTTTGCGAAGCCGGAAAGCGAAACACGGGTCGTTGTGGCGATGAGCGGGGGCGTCGATAGCTCTGTCTGCGCAGCTTTGCTCGCCAAGCAAGGCTATGACGTTATCGGCGTGACGCTACAGCTCTATGATCACGGCGCGGCGGTGAAATCGGCCAAGTCCTGCTGTGCCGGTCAAGACATCTATGATGCGCGCCGTGTGGCCGAGACCATCGGCTTTCCGCACTATGTCCTCGATTATGAAAGCAATTTCCGCGAAAGCGTGATTGATGATTTCGCCGATACCTATCTGAAAGGCTTCACCCCGATCCCGTGCGTGCGTTGTAATCAGACGGTGAAGTTCCGCGATCTGCTGGCCGTGGCCAAAGATCTGGATGCGGACTGCATGGCGACGGGTCACTATATTCAGCGCAAAGACGGTCCAGACGGGCCAGAGCTGCACCGCGCTTATGATGGCGGGAAAGATCAGAGCTATTTTCTGTTCGCGACGACGTGCGAGCAGCTGGACTTCCTGCGCTTCCCGTTGGGTGCGATGGATAAGACGGAAACGCGGCGTCTGGCGGAAGAGATGGGCCTGAACGTGGCCGCTAAGCCGGACAGTCAGGATATCTGCTTCGTGCCGGAAGGGCGCTATACGGACGTGATCGAGAAAGTCCGGCCCGAAGGCGCGCGCCCGGGCGACATTGTCGATCAGGCGGGTAAAGTTCTCGGCCAGCATCGCGGCGTGATGTATTATACAATCGGGCAGCGGCGCGGTCTGGGCCTTGGCGATGATACGGGTCAAGACCCGCTTTATGTCGTCGAACTCGACGCGGACAAAGCGCAAGTTGTCGTGGGTCCGCGTGAAGCCCTGCTACGTGATACCGTGATCTTGGGTGAGGTGAACTGGATAGGCCCTGGGGCGCTGTCCGACGCTGATGGCCTGCCCATTCGCGTCAAGATCCGCAGTACCCGCCCGCCAGAACCCGCAACCTTACATGTAGACGGGGACGATGTGTCTGTCCGTTTGGCCGCGCCCGAAACGGGCGTGTCCCCCGGACAAGCGTGCGTGTTCTATGAAGACCGCGAAGACGCGCAACGCACATTGGGTGGTGGCTGGATCGTGGGCACGGCGTAGGGGCTGAGGCTCATCCTCTGTAACTTGAAAGAAAGTAAGGTTTTTGATGCGGACTTAGGGGCCAAGCTTTGTTAGCTTGCACATCCACCTAGAAAAAGGAGTGTCCTATGGCCGTCATGAAAACTATCGAAGTGTTGAGCGAGAGCTCCAAGTCTTTCGAAGATGCGATCGAAAATGCGGTGCAACGCACTGGCAAGACCGTGAAGAATATCCGCTCTGCCTATGTCAATGAAATGCACACGAGCATCAAAGACAATAAAATCGACAAATTCCGCGTGAATGTGAAGATCACGTTCGAGGTCGGGGACTAACGCTTTCGTCATCGGGTCGCAGTTGACGCTGCGACCCATCATGACAAGATAAAGCCCTGAACCCGCTGACACGCCTCACGAAAAGGACTGAGAATGACCGACCAAACAATGATCCTTCTTGTGGTTTTAGGTTTTGCTGTTGTGATCGGGCTGTTCATCGCCAATAATCGCGCCAAGCAGCGTTTTGAAGACGAGCGGGCCGAACGCAAACGCGAGTTGGAGCGGATCAAGGCAGAAGCGCGGGCGCGCGACGCCAGCAATAAAGACGCGTAATCGCCTTGGGCAGCGAGCTTATATTCAATCCCGTCTTTGCATTGGTCGTTCTGGCCTTCATTCTGTTTCTATATTTTGCCATAAGTTCGGGCCTCTCACGTCAGAAACGGCGCGAGGACAGACTTAAATCTATTCGCGAAGACCTTGCGCGGCGGGAGCAATCCACTAAATCGCCGACGATCACTAACAATGAGACTTCATCATGACCGCATCCACTGACCCTGTCGTTATTGTCGGCATCGCTCGCACGCCGATGGGGGCCTTCATGGGCAGCCTCTCGACGGTCACCGCACCGGAGCTTGGCGCCGCCGCTATTACAGCGGCCATGTCCGAAGCGGGCGTCGACGCCGATAGCGTTGAGCAAACCGTGATGGGTTGCGTCCTGCCCGCCGGGCAAGGTCAAGCGCCCGCCCGTCAAGCGGCGCTCGGCGCGGGCCTACCGATCAGCACGGAAGCGACCACCGTCAATAAAATGTGCGGCTCGGGCATGCAGGCGGCGATCATGGCGCATGATGCGATCAAAGCGGGCTCGATCAATATCGCTGTGGCTGGCGGGATGGAGAGCATGAGCGGCGCGCCTTACCTGCTGCCCAAAGCGCGGGGCGGCATGCGTATGGGTAATCAGCAAGTGATTGACAGCATGATGCATGACGGCCTGACCGACGCCTATGCGGGCGGCGCGATGGGCGTCTTCGCCGATGAAATCGCCTCTGAGTATCAATTCACGCGCGAACAGCAGGACGCCTACGCCATTGAGAGCGTCCGTCGCGCCAAAGCCGCGCAAGAGGACGGGGCCTTTGACCGCGAAATCACGCCCGTGACCGTCAAGCACCGCAAAGGCGAGACGGTTGTCGACACGGATGAAGGCCCTGCCAAAGCCATGCCGGAGAAGATCCCGAACCTGCGTCCGGCCTTCACCAAAGACGGCACAGTCACGGCGGCCAATGCGTCCTCAATCAATGACGGCGCCGCCGCGATGGTGTTGATGCGGCGCAGCCAAGCCGAAGCGGGCGGACATAAAGTGCTGGCCGAAATCGTCAGCCACGCCGCCCACGCGCACGAACCGGCCAAATTCACAACCGCCCCCGTCCACGCCATGCGCAAGGCACTGGATAAGGCGGGCTGGGAGGCGTCAGACGTGGAGCTCTGGGAAATCAACGAAGCCTTCGCCGTCGTCCCGATGATCGCCATTCAGGAACTCGGCCTCGATCATGACAAAGTCAATGTGAATGGCGGCGGCTGCGTGCTGGGTCATCCCATCGGGGCGTCCGGCGCGCGCATCATGGCAACGCTCATCGGCGAAATGGAACGCCGCGACGCCAAGACCGGCGTCGCCAGCCTCTGCATTGGCGGCGGCGAAGCCACGGCGGTGTGCTTGCGGCGGGATTAGGGATGCGGGCGGATATAGTGTGAACGCCTTTTCCGTCTTGAACTTCGTCGAAAAATTCAATGCATTGCGACTTCCGTCACCGCTGAGAAATCGCTGGATTTATGGGGTCACCACGGCCTTCTCAGCAGCATTGGTCTGGAGTTTCTTTATCTTTGTCTCCGGCCCATGGCTGGGTGGGGACATAGGTTTCGACCCTCTTATTTTCTGTGTTGTGACACTTATCCCGACTTTTATAGCGATATGTCTTTTCCCACGGCAGGCGCCTAGCGCGGTATCGGCCCGCGTCTTGGGTGCCGCGGTGGTTTTGCTCTCCTTCGCCCTATATTCGGTTTGGGTCTCAGTACTTTTCTGGGCGTCGCTAGACTATGGGCCATTCATCATAGAGGTCGCGCAAGCCTTCCTCGTCGGCGTAATCGTCTTTATGGTTATGGTTGCTCTTGGAACGGTTATGACGTTTGGCGCGCCGTGGGTGTTCGCGCTATATGGCTCTAGTCTGTTCGCTGCGGATGATGATCATGTCGCGGCAGAGGTCGCGCAAGCGTTGGATGATTTCGTTCGCGGGCCAAAAGACGATGGGTGAGAGTCCATCTTAAATCCCCGTCACCTTCGGTGATCATAGCTTTGAAAGTCGTCCACGCTCGCCCTATGTAGCGGATATGAAAGCGTTTTTGATCAGCACGGCGGCGGCTTTAGTTATGGCGGGGAGTATTGCGTCTCCAGCTAACGCCCAAACTATGCGCGAAGTCCCGACCAGTAAGGCGCAAGTCCAACTCTCTTATGCCCCAGTGGTCAAAGAGACAGCGCCAGCCGTCGTGAACATCTTCACCTCTCGTCGGGTCCAGGTCCGTCAACGCCGATCCATTTTTGATATGTTTGGCGGGATGGACCGCGCGCCGCGCGAACGGGTGGAAAACTCGCTCGGCTCTGGCGTGATCGTCCGGTCTAATGGGATCATCGTGACAAATGCACACGTCATCAATGGTGCAGATGAGCTGAAAGTCGTGATGGGCGATCGCCGCGAATTTGAAGCCTCTGTCATCGCCCAAGATGATGAGATTGATATTGCGATTTTACAGATCGATGTCGGCGGCGAACGCCTGCCGACGCTCCCGCTCTATGAAGGGGACAGCGTAGAAATCGGTGATATTGTGCTGGCGATTGGTAACCCGTTTGGCGTGGGTCAGACAGTGACCAGCGGGATTGTGTCTGCGCTGGGTCGGACCAATGTCGCCAGCAGCGCGTCCTTTATCCAGACCGACGCGGCCGTGAACCCGGGCAATTCCGGCGGCGCGCTGGTCAGCTTGAATGGTGAACTGATCGGGGTGAATACGGCGATCTTCTCCCGCTCTGGCGGGTCTAATGGCATCGGTTTTGCCATCCCCGCTGAACTCGTTGCGCGCGCGGTCGACAGCGCGGTCACGACGGGCGAGATTGTGCGCCCTTGGATTGGCGCGCGCACAGACGCGGTCGATAGCGTCATGGCGATGGCTCTGGGGCTCGATCGGGCGCGCGGGACGGTCATTAATGAAATCTTGCCCGGCGGTCCAGCCGATCGCGGCGGTCTGGAAAAAGGCGATGTGATCCTCTCAGTGGGTGGGGATGATGTGAATGATGATAGCGGTCTGCGCTTTAAACTCGCCACGCTGCGAAAAGGCGAACGCACAGACATTGTCTATGTGCGCGATGGCCGCGAACGCCGCGCCAGCGTGCGGGTGGATACACCCCAAGAAAACCCCGCGCGGGACATCCGAATTCTCGACGGGGCACATCCGCTGGACGGGGCCACTGTGGCGAACCTGTCGCCCGCTTTGGCTGAGGAATTAGGCTTTGATCCCTATGCCACCGGGATCATCGTGACAGACATCGAGCGGCGTTCGGCGTCGCGCTATAACGGGACCCGGCGGGGAACGCTTATTCGCGCGATCAATGGCCGGACTGTTGAAAGTACGCAGGATTTGGAGCGTGTGCTGCGAAATGAAACGGTTCGGTCACGCGACGTTGAGGATCGCCCGTTCTGGGAGGTTGAGGTTGAAATAAATGGCCGCATTGGGCGCTTACCTGTGCGTTATGTCGGCGAAGACAGCGCGCCGCCGCTGTAGGCCCTGAACTGGCTAAGCAGAGCTTTACACGTGGGCGGTTCTCCCGTTAACCATAAGTCCTGGGGAAATGGGACAAGGGAGATCCACACGTGGTCCGCAAAGTTGATGAATATAAGCCGCTAAAATTCTACGCGGAGAATACCAAAGCGAAATCGGCGGGCTTTTCCAGCTTTGACGTGGATGGCGACTTTTATTTTTGCCGATATTCTGACGGCGCCATTGCGCTGATCAGCCAAGCTTACACGGCGAAAGCGGGACGCGATAACGGGATCGCGTCGGTCAAAAAGAATGAGAAAATCAAAGAGCGCTACCGCTTTGATGCAGTTGACGGCGGCGGATTTGGCTTTTCACTCCGCGCGGGCAATGGCCAAGAAATCGCGATTTCTCCAACCTATAAAACGATGGCTGCTGCGGAATATGCAGCGGGTCGGCTTAACGGCTCTGTCAAAAAGAAAGCCGCCCCGAAAAAAGCCGCGCCTAAAAAGAAGGCTCCAGCAAAGAAAAAAACGACGGCTAAAAAGGCC
>CAWUKE010000120.1:0-7039 GCA_963922935.1 uncultured Alphaproteobacteria bacterium
ACCGATCTAGACGCTGCCACAGCGTTCTTGGACGACATGCCCGCGCCTTATGTGCTCAAATCTGACGGGCTCGCTGCGGGCAAGGGCGTCGTGATCGTTGACACAAAGCTTGAGGCGAAAGCAGAACTCGCCGAGTTCTTCTCCGGCAAGTTTGGCGACGCCTCTTCCAAAGTTGTGATCGAAGAATTTATGACTGGCCAAGAGGTGAGCTTCTTTGCCCTCTGTGACGGCGAAACCGCCCTGCCCCTCACCGGCGCGCAAGATCACAAACGCGCCTTTGATGGGGACGAAGGCCCCAATACCGGCGGCATGGGCGCCTATAGCCCCGCCCCCATCTTTACCGATGCCGTCCGGGATCAGGTCATGGCCCAGATCATCATCCCGACCCTCATTGGCATGAAAAAGGACGGCCATCCCTTCAAAGGTGTGCTGTTTGCAGGGCTTATGATCACCGAAGACGGCCCGAAGCTGATCGAATATAATGTCCGTTTCGGCGACCCGGAATGCCAGGTCATCATGCGCCAGCTGCAAAGCGATTTGATGGAATTGCTCGTGGCCGCAGAAGCCGGAACGCTGTCAGATGTGCAAGCCCCCGCCTGGTTTAACGATCCGGTCGTCAATGTCGTGCTTGCCGCCAAAGGCTATCCCGGGGCTTACAAAAAGGGCTCCATCATCAATGGCGTGCCCGAAGCGAATGAAAAAGACGGCATTGTCGTTTTCCACGCGGGCACACGACGCGGCCGCAATTGCGGCAAGCTGAAAGCCAATGGCGGTCGGGTGCTAAGCGTCACAGCCAGTGGCGACACACTACAAGAGGCCGTCGACAAAGCCTATGCGGCGGTGGACGGGATTAAGTGGTCCCAGAAGCAATTCCGCACCGACATTGCGCATCGGGCGCTTTAACGCGTCCGCCAACCGAAATTCCCCTTTAGAACGAAGGGACTTGGCAGTCGTTAACAATGTGTTAACGACGAAAGATGCGCCTTTCTCGACTATCCTACCGCTCTGTTGTGACCAGCTACGCCGCCCTTTGCTTTGCGATTGGCGGGATGGCTCTGGCCGAGAGCGCTGATGCGCATGACGATACGCATGACAGCCACAAGGACTTCACCTTAATTTATGCTGGCACAGTCATCGACGTGCCGGGCGAAACACCGAAAACAGATCAGACGATCATTATCCATGAAGGCAAGATTGTCGGCATCGAGCCGGGCTTTCTCGACGATGACGAGGCGACGATCCTTGACGGGCGGGAGATGACATTCCTGCCGGGTCTAATCGACAGCCACGTCCACCTTCGCAGCGAATGGTCCCCCGGATCACGCTGGGAACCTGTCACGCTGGAAGCGGGCGATGTCGCCCTGCAGGCGGCGGCGCATGCGAAAACGACACTCATGGCAGGCTTTACCGCGGTGCAGGATGTAGGCGGTCCGCCAGAGATCTTCGCGCTGCGTCGCGCCGTCAATAAAGGCCTCATCCCGGGTCCGCATATTCGGGCGTCCGGCAGCGCGATTAGCGCGACGGGCGGTCACGGTGACTTTCACGGCTTCCGCGCCGCGATCCTTGCTATGGGTCGTTCTGATACGATCTGTGACGGGCCCGCCGATTGTCGTCGCGCCGTCCGCCAAGCCGTAAAAAACGGCGCGGACGTCATCAAGGTCACAGCGACAGGCGGCGTTCTGTCCAACACGAACGCCGGCACGGGCCAACAGCTCTTGGACGATGAACTGGAAGCCATTGTCGAAACCGCGGCCACGATGGGCCGAAAAGTCACCGCCCACGCCCATGACAAGATCGGGATCGAAGCGGCCCTGCGCGCGGGCATCAATTCTATTGAGCATGGCAGCTTCATGGATGAGCGAACAGCGCGCCTCTTCCGCGAAAAAGGCGCAGTCCTCGTCCCAACCGTCCTCGCGGGGAAAACGGTAGAAGGCTGGGCCTCTGGCCCGGATACGTTCCTGCCGCCCAATTCCGCCCGCAAAGCCTTAGAAGTGGGCCCCGCCATGCAGGACATGGCGCGTCTTGCCTATGAAAATGGCGTGACCATCGCCTTTGGCACAGACACAGGCGTGTCGCAGCACGGACAAAATGCCCGCGAATTTGAATATATGATCAAGGCGGGCATGAGCCCGATGGAAGCGATTGAAAGCGCCACGACTGTCGCCGCCAAACATATCGAAATGGCGGACCGGATCGGCACGCTGGAGGCCGGCAAAGAGGCTGATATCATCGCCGTGGATGGCGACCCGTTAGAAGACATTATGGAATTGATGGACGTCGATTTCGTGATGAAAGGCGGCGTGGTTTATAAGGGGGATATTGGCTCGCAGAACGGCACCTAAGCGAGCTAAGCCTCTAAGATTTCACCTTAGCTCAAGCCCTATTCGCGGCAACTTGCCGACCGAGCGCCGCGAAGACTTTCGCGACAATCGCGTCCGCATTCAGGCCCGCCTCTTCATACATTTTGGCCGGGCTGTCCTGGTCGATAAAAACATCCGGCAAGACCATGGTGCGGATTTTCACGCCGCTATCCAGCGCGCCATGATCCGCCAGTGCATGCAGGCAGAACGCGCCAAACCCGCCGACAGAACCTTCTTCGATTGTAATCAGGACTTCATGCTCTTTGGCGAGGCGCAGCAGTAGCTCTTCATCCAGCGGCTTGGCAAAACGGGCGTCGGCGACTGTGGTTGAGAGGCCATGCGCATCAAGCATCTCTGCCGCCTTCATCGCTTCGCCGAGACGCGTGCCATAGCTAAAGATCGCGACTTGGCTGCCTTCTTTGACGATGCGGCCTTTGCCAATCTCGAGCGGCTCTGGATAGTCGGGAATGTCAATTCCGGTCGCTTCGCCGCGCGCGTAACGGAAGCCTGTCGGGCCGTCATCGCGCGCCACAGCAGTTGCAACCATGCGGGCCAGTTCGGCCTCGTCAGCCGCGGCCATCAGCACGAAATTCGGAAGGCATCCCAGATAAGCAATATCGAACGCGCCCGCGTGGGTCGGGCCATCTGCGCCGACTAACCCCGCGCGGTCCATGGCGAAACGAACCGGCAAGTTCTGGATCGCAATATCATGAACGACCTGATCATAGCCGCGCTGCAGGAAGGTCGAGTAAATCGCACAGAACGGCTTATAACCATCCGCCGCGAGGCCGCCTGCAAAGGTCACGGCATGCTGTTCAGCGATGCCAACATCGAACATACGGTCGGGGAAGACTTGGCCAAATTCTTTCATGCCGGTCCCGCCAGGCATCGCGGCCGTGATCCCAACGATTTTGTCGTCCTTGCGCGCTTCCGCGATCAGGCTCTGCGCGAAAACCTTCGTGTAGGTCGGCGCGTTGGGCACAGACTTGTTTTGCTCGCCTGTGACGACATTAAATGTCTTTACCCCGTGATATTTATCAGCCGAATTTTCAGCCGGGGCGTAGCCTTTGCCTTTTTGCGTCACGACATGGATCAGGACGGGTCCGTCTTTCATATCGCGGACATTTTCCAGCACCGGCACCAGCGCATCGAGATCATGCCCATCGACCGGACCGACATAGTAGAAGCCTAGCTCTTCAAACCACGTGCCGCCCATAAACATGCCACGCGTATATTCTTCGGCCTTTTTGGCGGTGTTTTTGATCGGACGCGGCGCGTCTTTGACGATGCGCTTGGCCGCCCCGCGCAAGGCCTGATAGCCGGAGGAGGAAACGGTGCGGCTCAGCAGATGACTCATCGCGCCGACCGGCGGGGCGATCGACATGTCATTATCGTTCAGGATCACGATTTGGCGACTATCAGACGCGCCCGCATTGTTCATCGCCTCATAGGCCATGCCCGCCGTGATGGATCCATCGCCGATGACACTGATGACGTTATTATTGCGACCATCCAGATCACGCGCGACAGCAAACCCCATACCCGCGCTAATCGATGTAGAACTATGCGCGGCGCCGAACGGATCATATTCGCTCTCGGCGCGCTTGGTGAACCCAGATAGGCCACCGCCTTTGCGCAGGGTCCGGATGCGGTCACGCCTCCCGGTCAGAACCTTATGCGGATAACATTGGTGGCCCACATCCCAGATCAGTTTGTCGTCGGGCGTATTGAAAACATGGTGGATCGCAACCGTCAGCTCGACCACGCCAAGGCCGGCCCCCAAATGGCCGCCTGTCACGGAAACCGCGTCAATGACTTCCTCGCGGACTTCATCGGCCAGCTGCTTGAGCTGTTCGCGTGAGAAATCCCGCGTGTCTGACGGGTAGCTCACCTGGTCCAGTAAGGGCGTATCAGGCATTCACTCTCTTTCGTTCTTCACAAAGCCGGAGTCGTCTTACGACTATCCTGCCTTAATGCGTTCGCTCCAAAACGAAGTCCACCGCCCCGATCAGCGTGTGGGCTTTTTCCCCATAAGGTGCAAGCGCGGCGCGCGCCGTATCCCCAAGGCTTCGGGCTTTGTCTTTCGCGCCATCAAGACCTAATGTCGACACAAAGGTGGCTTTCCCAAGGCCCGCATCTTTTCCGACCGCTTTACCCACAGTTTCGGCGTCCCCTTCCACATCTAAGACATCGTCTTGTATCTGAAAAGCCAGTCCTAGAGCCGTGGCATATTGGTCAAGGGCGGCCAGATCATGCGGGGCGGCCTCAGCCACTAACGCCCCGGCTTTGCACGCAAAGCGGATCAGCGCCCCGGTTTTCATCGCTTGCAGCTCTGTGATGAGCGATAGATCGCGTTCGCCTTCAGCGACCGTAATATCTACGACCTGCCCGCCAATCATACCCAGCGTGCCAGAGGCGTATGCCAGTTCCTTGACCAATCGTGCGCGGATTGCCGGATCGCTATGCGCCGCCTCACTGGCCATCAGTTCAAAAGCAAAAGTCAGCAGGCCGTCGCCCGCCAGAACCGCGATCGCCTCGTCATAGGCTTTGTGAACGGTGGGCTTGCCGCGCCGCAGATCATCATCGTCCATACAGGGCAGATCATCATGGACGAGGCTGTAAACATGCAGACATTCCAGCGCGCAGCCCACGGTCAGCGCATGAGCCGCCTCACCGCTCAGTAAGCGCGCGCTTTCAACGACCAAAAAAGGCCGCAAGCGCTTCCCCCCGCCCAGTGCCGCGTAGCGCATCGCTTCCATAATGGTGGCTTGATGGCCCGCAGGCTGTGGCAGCACGCGGCTCAGCTCCGCCTCGACCGCGTCCGCCGTGCGGGCGAGATGCGCCTTAAAGCCAGCGTCTTTCGGCAAAGGCTGGGTCAAGGTTTGGACCAAATCAACCCGCATCAAAGGTGTCTGTGGACGCAGAGCCATCGGGCGACAAAACGATCTTCTCGACCTTTAACTGCGCGTCTTTGAGCTTGCCGGAACAATGCGCTTTGAGCGCCGCGCCGCGTTGATACAGCGCGATCGATTCTTCGAGAGGGGCCTGACCGCTTTCCAGCTTGCCGACAATGCCTTCAAGTTCGCGAAGCGCGTCTTCAAAACTCATTGATGCGATGTCTTTATCGCTCACAGCTTACCCTCTCTTGTTGGACGCACCAGCCGACGACGACTCCAATGCAAATCCCCATTCTGACTTTTCAGCTTCCAGCCCCGCTTCATCAGCGAGCCTTTCACCATGCGGTTAAACCATCCATGGCCCTGAACATAGACCGTTTTGCCACCATCCGCATAGGCCTCCAACTGGTCACAGGCGGCTTCGGCCCGGGCACGGGCTTCCGCGCGCGACTCCATCCCATCACTATAGCCCAGCCACCAGATGATGCGCGCAATCGTGCCCCAGCTTTTAGGCCGAAATTTCAGCGGACCGAGATTGGGGCTCGGCAAAGCCGCTTCGACCAGATCGGGCAGCAATGCATCGGGCGCGCGTCCGGCGGCCAACTCTGCACTCTCTAAAGCGCGCGGCAAGGGGCTGGACACAACAACGTCGGCCTCTGTCGCCCAATAGATCACGCGTTTCGGCGCGCGTTGCGGCGCTTTCAGCCCGCCTGCATCATAACGCACCCACCAGTCCCGAAAGCCCGGACCCGTCAGGCGCACTTTGCGCGACAGCGCCGGCTTGCCGTGCCGGACGAGGATCAGCGTATCGTGCCGCTTATTTGGGTCCCGAGCCATATGCGTCACAGCCCGCTAAACGCGCGGCCGCGATCCGGGCAGCGCAATTGCTCCGTGCGGTCGCACTTATTCAAGGAAAACAGGATGATCTCCGCCCGCCCGATCAGATTATCGACAGGGACAAAGCCCGGGCCGAACAAGCTCGCATTCGGATATGGCTTGCCTTCCGCATCTGTCGTGCTGACCCGGCTATCCGTCGAGTTTTCGCGATTATCGCCCATGAAGAAAAGCTGACCCTGCGGCACCACAAAAACATCCGTATTATCAAGCGGCGCCGTATCGGAAAATTCCCAGATGACATTCGGCGTGTCTTTGCCGGGCAAAGCTTCTTGATATTGGGTCGCGCGTTTTACATCGGCGCGAGGACCCTGTGAGCGGTAAAGAAACTCGCCCATCAATTCCCGTTCAACCTGCGCGCCGTTGAGGATCAAACGCCCCTCACTGACTTGCACCTCATCGCCTGGCAAACCGATGACACGCTTAATCATCACCGTGCCATTATTCGGGTTACGAAAGACCGCCACATCGCCGCGTTTCGGCAAGCGTCCTAGGATCCGGCCATCCGGCAGCGGCAGCTTATGCAGGCCCAAAGGCAAGCTGTGACGTGACCAACCATATGCGAATTTGGAGACATAGATGTGATCACCCACTTCGAGGGCGGGTTGCATCGATTCGGACGGGATCTTGTAATGACCCCACACGCCCGTCAGCAGGGCAATCATCAACGCCCCAAAGGTGATCAGAAAGCGAATTTCATTGACGATACGCCGCGCCAAGGACGGCGTGTCAGCGCCCCCTTCTGCCCCTGTTGAGGCAGGCTTGCGATCTTGTAGGCGCGAAACGACCATGGGCCATCGCATGGCAAGCAGCGCGCCGTCTTTCAACTAGGAAATCACAGGCTCGTCCGTTAGACTACGCCGCGTGAGACCTGCGATCCCCATCGAC
>CAWUKE010000121.1:0-6881 GCA_963922935.1 uncultured Alphaproteobacteria bacterium
GCTTACAATCTTGAAGGCACCGATGCCGATCCGAATGCAGAGGCCGGCTCAGCGTGATTAACTGGCTTACGACCCATGGCGTCGCTTTCGTCGTCATTCTGCCCTTGCTCGCGGCTGCGATTTGCGCCGTACTGCCCTCAGTGCGGCGAGTGGCGTGGTTTGTGACCTTGCTGGTCACTGTCGCGATTACAGGCGCGGCCTTCATTGTTTTCAATCTTCAGACGGGGCTTGGGACTTACGTCTATCCGATGGGCGGATGGGCGCCGCCGCATGGTATTTCGCTCTATTTGGATGCGCTGAACGCGCCGCTGGTCCTTTTGATCGCAGCCATGGCTGTTTTGACGATGGTTTATTCGCAACCGGCGGGTGAAGCGGAAGTTCAAAAGAAGAAACGCGGCCCATTTTATGCGAGCCTCATGCTCTGCATCGCAGGCCTTATTGGCATGGTTGTGTCAGGCGATGCGTTTAATGTCTTCGTCTTTTTGGAAGTGAGTTCAATCAGCACCTACGCTCTTGTAGCGATGGGGGCCAACCGGGATAGACGGGCGCTTTCCTCCGCCTTCAACTACCTCATCCTCGGTTCTATCGGCGCGACTTTCTTCGTGATCGGTGTCGGGTTTCTCTATGCCGAGACAGGCACGCTCAACATGGCGGATATGCGGGTCATCCTCGCCAATCTCGATGGTGGGTCGCGCGTGGCCGAAGTCGCTTACGCCTTCATTATGGTGGGACTTGGCCTAAAGCTGGCCATGTTCCCGCTGCATACGTGGTTGCCGGGTGCCTATGCTTACAGCCCAACGATGGTGACAGCGTTTCTGGCGTCTACAGCAACGAAAGCGGCGATCTATCTTTTGATTCGTTTCACCTTCTTCGTTTTCGATCCGAGCTATGACTACGTTGCCTTGATCGTCACCTATCTCATCGGTGCGTTGGCGGTTGTCGGGATGATTTTCACCTCATTCCAAGCCTTCTTCCAAACCGATGTCAGGCGCTTGCTGGCATTCTCTTCTGTCGCGCAAGTCGGCTATATCCTTCTGGGTATTTCGCTGATCACAGCGATGGGTCTTGCGGCGGGTTATATTCACATCCTCAACCATGCGATCATCAAAGGCGGCTTGTTCTTCTGTGTTGGGGCGATGTGGTATCGCTACGGCATCACGCGTGTGTCGGACATGTCCGGTTTGGGTAAGACGATGCCGATTACGTCTACCGCTTTTACAATCCTGGCGTTCAGCTTGATCGGTGTGCCGTTCACTGCAGGCTTTGTTTCTAAGATTGCGCTCGTCATTGCAGTCGCGGATCGGGGCTGGTGGTGGGCGGTTGCCGTGATCATGGTCGCGTCAATCTTGGCGCTGTTCTACATGGGCCGTATTTTGAAAGTCATGTATTTCGACCCGCCGGCAGAAAGCTGCATGCGCGCGGACGGATCTGTTATGCGCAATGAAGCGCCGGTCATGATGCTGATCCCAATGATCGTTCTGGCGATTGCTTCGATCTATATTGGGATGCAGGGCAATGTGATCTTCACGGAAGTCAGTGATGCCGCCGCCGCCGTCCTGTTTGGGGAGGGCGCACAATGATGCTCGATCCCGGATTGGCGCTATTCCTAACGATGGCCATCCCGCTCGCGGCAGCAGCGCTTATTCCGCTGGTCGGGGCGCGCTGGCCGAACCTGCGCGAAGCCGTCACCTTTATCGCCGCGATCCTACTCGCGATTGTTGTCGGCTATCTCTGCCTGCTTGTCGCCAATGGCGAACGGCCAGAACTCTATGTCGGCAAATTTACCGATGCCTTTGAGATAAAGTTCCAACTTGAACCATTGGGCGCGACATTTGCGGCGATTGCGAGCTCTCTCTGGATTGTGAATTCCATGTTCACGCTGGGCTATATGCGCGGCAATAATGAAAAGAACCAGACGCGTTTCTTTGCTTTCGTTGCGATTGCCATTGCCTCGGCCATGGGCATTGCGACGTCCGCCAATTTGATCACGCTCTTCCTCTTCTATGAAGCTCTGACGATTAGTACCTTTCCTTTGGTCGGACATAAGCGCGATGAAAAAGCGCGCAAAGGCCTGACAGTTTACACGTTGGTTCTGATGGGAACATCTCTGGGCCTACTGCTCCCTGCCATTATTGGCACGCAGATCATTGCGGGCACGACAGATTTCATTCCAGGCGGCGTATTCGGGCCTGACGTTTCCCTGACGGCGACGTCGATTTTGCTGATCTTGTTCGCCTTTGGAATTGGCAAAGCCGCTTTGATGCCAGTCCATCCGTGGCTGCCAAGCGCTATGGTCGCGCCGACGCCCGTATCGGCGCTGCTTCACGCTGTGGCGGTGGTGAAGGCGGGTGTGTTCACCATGCTGAAGGTCGTTGTCTTTACCTTTGGTGCGGATCTGACATTAGCCACGCCGAGTAGTGACTGGCTGGCTTGGATCGCGGCGATTTCCATTGTGCTCGCGTCCGTCATTGCCTTGCGGCAGGATAATTTGAAACGGCGGCTCGCTTTTTCGACCGTATCTCAGCTGTCTTACATTACGCTCGGCGCGATGCTAGCGACGAGTTGGGGAATACTGGGTGGCGGCTTGCAAATCGTCATGCACGCATGGGGCAAGATCACGCTCTTTATGGTCGCAGGCGCGATTTATACGATCGCGCATCGGGACAGCGTCAGTCAACTGGATGGGCTGGGTCGTAGCCTACCATGGGTGTTCGGAGCGTTCTTGGTCGGATCACTCAGCCTGATTGGTATTCCGCCGTTTGGGGGGACTTGGCCAAAATTCTACTTGATGTGGGGCGCGCTTGAGTCTGGGCAGGCGATTTTGATGGCGGCACTTATAATTTCGAGCTTGCTGAACATTCTGTACCTTCTACCTGTCGCCATGCGCGCGTTCTTAAAGCCGCCCGCTGATCCGGTGAAAGATGCAGCGATTGCGTTAGAAGCCAAGCGGCATCGTTGGGTCGTGATCCCGCCGGTCATCACGGCGTTTGGGACGCTCGTGGTCTTTTTCGCCGCGCCGTGGATCATCCAATTCCTGGAGCCGATTTTATGACGACTCCGACATCCACTGACACGACAGAGATGCACCCAGCGGCAAAAAAGCTTGCCTTCTTGGGATCGGATAAAACTCGACGGAATTTCATCTGGGTTCCTTTGGTTGGGTTTTTGTTGACCAGTTTTCTTGGCATATTTTTCCCGCAGAAATATCCGGCCCCCTGGGAAAAAATCGGTGATTTCGCCATTCCAGCCAGCTGGGCCATTTTCGGCTTGATCATGTTTGCCGCTGTGGCTTTTCTGACGCCTTTCTTCAGCAAGTTATTCGTCAAGCCGGAAGGCTTTTATCCGGGCGAGAGCTTACCGGATGCGCGCTCTGATCAGGGGGAGGCGTCATGATTGATCTCCTCCAAATCAACCCAGGTCTTTGGGTCATCCTCGCGGGGATTATCGCGGCGCTGGTTCCAGTCAACGCGGTTCGGAAAGTCTTGGTCGTTCTTGCCCCACTTGTGGCTGGGGCTTTGATCTTCTCGATCTATGACAGCCAGAAAGTCTTGGCGGGACAGATCGATATTTATGGCATTACGCTCACAACCCTCCGGATTGATAATCTCTCTATTGTCTGGGCTTATCTGTTTTGCCTCGCTGGCTTTATCAACGGCATTTACGCCCTACATGAACGCAGTCTGGTCACAGACGCGACGGCCTTAATGTATACAGGGGCTGCGATTGCGGGTGTGCTGGCCGGGGATTTATTGACCCTTTTCGTCTTCTGGGAACTCACAGCGATAGCCTCCGTCTTCCTCGTTTGGCGGGGGGGCGATCATGCTTACACCGCGGGTATCCGTTACCTCGTCATTCAAGTTCTATCCGGTGTTCTGCTGCTTGCAGGAGCCGTGACGTATGCGGCCAGTAATGGGGGCGATTTCACCTTTGGTTACATCGGCTTGGATGCGCCGGGCGCTTGGCTATTACTGATCGCGATGGGGATCAAAGCGGGTTTCCCGTTCCTGCATATGTGGATGCAGGACAGCTATCCGAAAGCCTCCATTACTGGCACAGTGATCTTGGCCAGCTTCACGACGAAGTTTGCGATCTATGCGTTGGCGCGCGCTTTCCCCGGGACAGACCTGCTGATCTGGATCGGTTGTATCATGGTCTTATTCCCGATTATCTTCGCCGCGCTCGAAAATGATAACCGCCGCAATCTCGCTTACAGCATCAATAGTCAGCTCGGTTTTATGGTAATCGGGATTGGGATCGGAACGACGATCGCGATTAACGGTGTGGCCGGACACGTCTTTGCCAATGTGATTGCCAAAGGTCTGCTATTTATGTCGGTCGGCGCTGTCATGTACCGGACAGGCACAGCCAAAGCTTCAGAACTCGGTGGGTTGTTCAAATCCATGCCTTATACCAGCGCGCTCTGTTTGGTGGGGGCCGGGTCTTTGGCGGCTGTTCCATTATTCGCGGCCTTTGTGACGAAGTCGCTGATTTTCTACGCGGCGATTAAGACCGGATTGTGGGTGCCGTTTACAATCATGTTGTTCGGCACTGCGGCTATGATCGGCGTGACAGAAATTCGCGTGCCCTTATCGACATTCTTTGGACAAGATCGCGGCCACCGCGTGAAAGAAGCGCCCTGGAACATGCTAGTCGCGATGAGCCTCGCGGCTGTTATCTGCCTGTTCATCGCTTGGCCGTTTGGCGGCTACTCGCTGCTTTATTCCCTGCTGCCGAACCCGACAGATTATAACCCCTATACGGGCGATCATGTCGTATTTCAGTTCCAACTCCTCTTTGGCGTCATGCTGGCCTATGCGTTTTTGAAACGGATCGGCCTCATTAGGCAGGACCGCAAAGCTGAAGTTATCGACGCGGATGTCATATACCGCCGATGGGGCAAGGGCTTTGCGATCTGGGCGGATGCGATGTGGTCACGTCTAGGCGCGAATGTCTTGCGTTGGCGCGCGACAAGTCAGGCCTCAATAGGTCGCAAACTCTCGCAAGCCTTCTCGCCCGCGGGATCCCTCAGCCAAGCGGCGCCGAGTGGGCTCCCAGCGGTCCTAACGGCGGGTCTGCTTTTGCTTTTCTTGCTTTTCGCTTACGTTGCGCAATAAATGGCCGAAGATCGACCTGACCCGTTGTTGCCGTTAACGGCGCAAATCGTGAGCGCTTATGTCGGTCGGCACGAAGTGAGCTCGAGCGACCTGCCTGATTTGATCCGTACGGTCTATAGCGGCCTGTCGAAGGCGCGTGAACAGCTCAAAGCCCCGTCGCGTGAACCCGCCGTGCCAATTGCTGAGTCTGTGACGGATACGCACATAATCTGCTTAGAAGATGGTAAGCCGTTCCAATCGTTGAAAAGGCATTTGCGGGTCGCTTTTGACCTGACCCCAGAAGAATATCGTGCGCGATGGGGCTTGCCGGATGATTATCCGATGGTCGCGCCAGCCTATGCGCGGCGTCGTTCAGCCTTGGCAAAAAAAGCCGGTTTGGGCCGTAAACCCTAAACAAGATTGAGCCGTCTGTTTGGTCTTATGGCTGTGGCAGTCTCGATTTTTCGTAAAACGAATCGCTTCCGAATCAGAAATGTCTCAAAATGAGCCAGTTTCGTCGGGATTTATAGTTAACAGAACCTTGTCGTCGATTCGCTGATTGCCGATGGTCTGATTCGTAGTTGGGAGCCACAGGACACGACTGGACAAGGCGGGGGACACGAGAGTGATAAAGGGGAATGCGCTTCGGCACCAAATGGTGTTGCCGCAACAACGCGAATTTTATGACTATTGGCGCAGTAAATGTCAGGGAGAACGCCTGCCAACTGCGGATGATATTCGACCGGAGGATCTGCTGGCACAGCTTCCCATGATCACCCTCACAGAGCCCGTGATCAGTGCCAATGCGCCGAACCAGACACGCTATCTCTATCGCCTCGCTGGAACAGGGTTCTGGCGCTTTTATGGGGCCGAAATCCAAGGCTGTTACGTTGATGAGCTCCCCATTGGTTGTCGGGCTGATTATTGGCAACGTGTGCTGGATATGGTGGTGGCGAACCGCCGACCTTATCACGGGGTGACAAAACCTAACACGCCGATCGGATCGCATATGGCGCAGTTCTGGTTACGGCTTCCTTTGTCTTCTAATGGGGATAGGATCGATACAATCCTCGGTTACGATTATATCGCCCCGCTTGAAAAAGCGATTGCGCCTTTGGCCGGGCAACAAAAAGTTTACGCCTAATCAAACATATAGGAAATAAAACCTAATTTGGCGTTCTTACGACTAGTCGCCTCCTCTTTCCTATGATAGGAAAATAATCCTCTGTTACCGAGGGGCGTTTATAAGTCACCCTCACTTTTCAAAGAGGGGATTATGCCACGTCGGTCATCAAATCGGGACGATGATCCTGTTCGAATGCGGCTGTGCCTCGCGGCGACAGCACTCGAGTTTGGTCTGGATGATCAGATCATCGGATCGCCGGATAAGCGCGGGCCATTTGTCGATCTCGCGCGGCAGGTGGCGATGCGCTTGGCCCATACCAGTTTCGGCATGACCCATACGCGTATTGGCGCGCTGATGGGTCGGGACAGAACCACTGTGCGACATGGTTGTGACGTTGTCGAAGATGAATGCGATGATCCGACTTTTGCGGCGCGCATTGATCGGCTAGAAGCTGTCTTGAAGCCCTTCACCCCAACAGAAGGGCGCCCAATATGAGCCATACGTCTGATCAGCTTATCCGTCGGCTATGGCAGAAAAATGGAGTGATTGTTCGCACTCGCGGGGCGAGCCTGCTTGCAATCCATCCCCGCGGAGATCGGCGCTGCCGCCGCATTGGCTGGATCGAAGCCGTTGATGCCAATGAGTGGTTGGACCGAGGTCTC
>CAWUKE010000122.1:0-6771 GCA_963922935.1 uncultured Alphaproteobacteria bacterium
GCGATCACTTCCGTGTCCGCGGCGAGGTCTACATTCTCTTTTAGGAAATAGTTGAGCGGTGTCGCCGACAACGGCACGCGGTCAAAAGTCTGCAGCGCCTTGTCGTGCTGCACCAAAGTCACCCCGTCAGAGACGATCAAAAGCGGGTTTGGATCATCATATTCAAATCGCACTTTGCCCGGACGTTGCAGCAGAACTGTGCCTGTCGCCACAGACCCGTCCGCGCCATATTGGGTGAAGCGCCCGGAAAAACTGGCTGTGCTGTTTAAGCCGAGATCAATCCGCGCTAAATCTTCGCGCACCGTTTGCGGATGCGTAAAGGCGGGCAGGGCGGTCGGTGCCGCCGTCTGTACATTCATTTGCGCACTGGCCTGGAGGCCGAACGTAATCGGCGCAGCCAGGGCGGCAGAGACCAAAAGGGATCGAATCAACGGTTTCATAGGCTCGCCTTAACAGATCAGGTCTAAATCGCGACTGAACGCGCGCGTTAGAAACCCCTCATCTTCCTTAAATTGTCGCCATGATCGCTCGATGCGTCTATGGCGCGTTTTATGACAGTGAAATTAGGCATTATTGGCGCGGATGGGCGAATGGGCTCTGCCGTGGATCATTTGGCAAAAGACGTGCTCGGCGATGTGGAGATTTTCGCGCGAGTCTCTGCGGAACATCCTGACCTGAGCGCGCTAGGGGCGTGCGACATGGTTGTCGATTTTAGCGCGCCCGAAGCCTTGCTGGCCGCTCTACCGTATCTCTCGGACGGAACGGCGCTGGTGTCCGGGACGACAGGGCTGACGGCAGAACAGGACGGAGCGGTCGAAGATCAGGCCGCGCGTTTACGTATCCTAAGGTCCGGCAACTTCTCACTCGGGATCAATTTGCTGCTGGGTCTGGCTGAACAAGCGGCGGCGGCGCTCGGCGAGGGGTGGGACATTGATATTCTCGAACAACATCATCGCGACAAGGTCGATGCGCCGTCGGGCACGGCGCTCATGTTAGGGCGCGCGGTGGCTAGAGGGCGCGGCGTCGATCTGGATCAGGTCGCCGCACATGACCGCAATGGCGCGCGACGGGCGGGCGATATTGGCTTTGCTGTGATGCGGGGCGGCGGAGTTTACGGAATGCACCAAGTCCGGCTGGTCTCGGCTTCAGAAGATATCACGTTGGGTCATGTTGCGCTGAACCGGGACGTCTTTGCACGCGGGGCGTTGCAAGCCGCCGGATGGCTGCAGGGCCAAGAGGCCGGCCTTTATAGCATGACGGACATGCTTGGGCTTTAGGTTGCGGCTGCTTTTAGCTCATCTTCAAATCGGCCAGGCGCATTGCCGTGATAGCGCCGTGCCGCGACCCAGCCGATCGCGGCCCATGCCCCCATGAGGCTAAAGAAGATAAAGAACTGCCAGACCAGATAGCCCGGTTCAAACACCCGGTTACGGCCCGTGGCTTGCCAAAGCTGCTCAAGTAAAAATTCTAAGCCGATGGCAATCAACGGTGTCGCGATCAGCGCGCCCCACAGCGCCGGCGCCGCATGGAGTGAGACACGCGGACCGTTCACGCGCGCATAAGTCCGCAAGAACGTCTCGCGATCAACGGCCTCTGGCATCATCTTATGGGCAAGGCGGTACTCATAATCGTCCTGCGCTTCACGCCGTACCGAGATCACGCCAATAATGGCGCGCATTGTGAAAGCGAACGCGACTAGAATGACGGGGCCGAAAATCAGCGGAAGGGCAAGATCACCATAAGGCATGAGGCGAGATATGGGTCGGCGGTCCATCTGTGGCAAGCCTCCACCCGTAAGCAGGCGCAGGGATGCCACTTAAGGCCTCCGCATTTTTCATTGTCTTCGCGGCTTGCCGCTCTCACTTTCACTGCCTACAGGCCCGTTCATGTCTTACGCTCCGAAAATTGGTTTTCTCTGCGCCTCCCTGCGCGAAGGCTCCATCAATCAAAAACTGGAAAGCGCGCTGATGGCGCTGGCCGATGAGGTTGGCGTGGCTGCAGAAAAAATCGACCTGAACGATTACGAACTGCCGCTTTATCACGGCGATATTAAACCGCCAGCGGCCGTGGAGGCCCTGATCGAACGGATGAAAGCCTATGACGGGATCGTGGTCGTGACGCCGGAATATAATGGCTCCCTGCCGCCGCTGCTGAAAAACACCATCGACTGGACATCGACGATTTCGACGGATCACATTAAAGGCCCGGTTTATGGCATCGCGTCCTGCACACCCGGCCCGATGAGCGGGATCATGTGCATGCGTCAGGTTCAATATATTTTGACGCGCTTGGGCGGTGAGGTCGTGCCGACGCAAGTCGGTGTCGGTAATGCGGCCAAGGCGTTTGACGAAGACGGTCGCCTCGCTGCGGGTCGTAGTGCAGACTTCGCCGCGCAAATGCTACAGGCGGTGAAAACACGCGTCCTGCAAAAACGGGCTTTAGAGGCTTAAGCGAAGGCCGCGGGTCAGCATGGCGAAAAAAGAACGTCTCTATAAAGACCTGCCGCGGCCCAAGTTGAACCGCGCGCAAATTGCCGAGATTTATGCGCGCTTGTCCCGCGATATGCCCGCGCCGGAAACGGAGCTCACTTACGTTAATCCCTATACGCTGGTGGTGGCCGTAGCCCTATCCGCGCAAGCTACAGACGTGGGCGTGAATAAAGCCACGCGCGCCTTGTTTGAAAAAGCGGATAATCCTTACGCTATGGTCGCGCTCGGCGAAGACGTGGTGCGCGATCATATCAAAACGATTGGGCTTTATCGGAACAAAGCCAAGAACGTGATCAAGCTCTCGCAAATGCTGATTGATGATTTTGGCGGCGAAGTCCCGCAAACCCGCGAAGAGTTAGAGCGCTTGCCCGGTGTAGGGCGCAAGACGGCGAATGTTGTGCTGAATGAGGCCTTCGGTCAGCCCACGATGGCGGTGGATACACATATCTTCCGCGTGTCGAACCGCACGGGCATGGCGCCCGGTAAAAACCCGGTAGAGGTGGAGCTGAACCTGCTGCGCGTCACACCAGACGAGTTTATGCTTGGCGCGCATCATTGGGTGCTGCTGCATGGGCGCTACATTTGCAAAGCCCGAACGCCTGAATGTTATCAGTGCGTGATTTCAGATATTTGTAAATTCCGGCCCAAAACGCCCACGCCGGGCTAGCCGTCTTTGATACCCATAATCGCTTTGATGATGCGCCAAAGCTCGTCCGCGATCTGCGCCTGATCGGGCACAGGATCTTGCGCCAAAGCATGCATGACCACTTGGTTCATCGCGCCGATAGAGGCGGGACCGGCAACGCTCGGATCAATGTTGGCCGGAATAACCCCTTGCTTCATGCCAGAGCGCACATTGCGGATAGACCGTTCGGCAATGTCGCGGCGTTGCGCCATTTCGGCCTGCGCGGCTTCGGGGAGGCGGTTCATCCCGCCCAAAATGATGCGCGCCATGGGATCGTCATAGAGAAACTGCACCGCGTCGCGCATGCGGGCTTCTTCGCGGGTCAGCCAGGGCTCGGCCCCATCCGTCTCGCGGTTCACCACGGCGGCGTAGCGGGCGTAAAAATCATCCACGATGGCGCGCAACAATCCCGCTTTGGATTTGAAATAGTGATAGACCAGCCCCTCAGACACACCCGCCCGGTCCGTGACGTCGCGCATTTCAAACGCGCCCCCGCCTTCAATGAGGCAGGCTTGGGCGGCCTTCAGAATGGTCGGAGCGGCAGAAGCGCGAGGCATAAGCTCCTCTGACAAAGCGGGGCCCATCTGGCAAATTGAATGCGCGCTTGCATTGGGTCCAATTTCGTTTATATTGAGTTCAACTCAATAACGAGGTTTGATCATGTCTGCTGCCCTCCAGCCCTTAAGAGACCGCCATATGGCGACCCGCAAAACCGACGCTTTGGACGGGTATGATTTCAACGCGCTCTGGGAATCTTACGAGCGCGACGGCTACGTCATTATTGAAAATGTGCTGCCGCCAGAGACAGTGGCGGACATTCGCGCTGCGCTCGATCCGCACTTTACCAAGACGGGTCGGAACGACTTTGAAGGCTATAAGTCTAATCGCGTTTATGCGCTGATTGAAAAGAACCCCGAAGTCTTTGGCGCGCTCGCCGCCCATACGCTGGCGATGGCGTTTGTTGAGCGGGAATTGGGGCCGACCTGTCTGCTCTCGGCGATGCTGGCCATCCGGCTCCTGTCGGGCGAAACCGTCCAAGACTGGCATTATGATGATGAGCAGATCCTCGTGCCCCGCCCCCGTCCAGCTCACGGCGTCAGCACTTTCTGGGCGATTGACGATACGACCGAAGAGAATGGCGCGACGGAGATCATTCCCGGCAGTCATCTTTGGGGACAGGAGCGTCCGTCTGGTGATCACCCGCAGCGCATCAAAGCGACCCTGCCGTCCGGCTCGCTGATGATCGCCAAGGGCACGCTGTTCCATCGTGGCGGAGCCAATAAAACGGATAAGCCGCGACTGATCATTACGCCGCAATATTGTCCGGGTTGGGCGCGACCGCTGGAACAGATGACGTTGGCTGTATCGCACGAAACCGCCGCGAAACTTCCCAAGCGCGTGCGCGAACTGATCGGCTATAACATCCACGCCGCCTTCATGGGCTATGTAAACGGGCAGCATCCGGATCGGATGTTAGGGCTTTAGCCTTTCGGGATTAACCACACTGAGTGCTGAGGTATGGAACCGGGAGGCTCCCCCAGCCGTTATCTAAGGGATGACACAGACATATGATATAAAAACCAACGCGCCCAAAAGCGATCAAGCTCTTAAAGCGCAAGCCCGTGCGGCGGCGAAGCAGGCCAAACAGCCAGACCCAGAAATTGCGTCAGAGGCTGTGGCGGATGCGAAAAAGCTCGCGGCTGAGAAACGCTTCCCGAAGCAAAAGGCGACGCCCCCGCTCGGTGAAAACCGTCACCATGATAAGGCGGATGTGATCAGCGAATTTTGCGGAGAGACTGACTAGCCCCGCAACTCCGCGCCGAGTTTTTCCGCCGCCTTCACGATTTTCGCACTGACCGCTTCAAGATCAGCATCGGTAAGCGTGCTATCTTTCGGCGCGAGGGCCACATCAAAGGCGAGGCTTTTCTTGCCGTCCTCAATGCCCGCGCCCGCATAGACATCAAACAGGGTCACGTCGGCGATCAATTGTTTGTCCGCGCGTTTGACGGCTTGGATCACGTCACCGGCTTTGACTGTGTCGTCGACGATGAAGGCAAAGTCGCGGTGGACGGGCATGAGGTCAGACAGGGCCAAAGCGCCCTTCGCTTTTGACGCGGACTTCTTTCGTGGGGCCGGTAGGTTTTCCGGCCAGAGCTCAAACGCCACAACGCGGCCTTCAATCCCCATCGCTTTGAGAACGCGGGGATGCACCTCCCCAAAATCTGCGAGAATATTCTTCGGTCCCATTTGCAAACGGCCCGACCGCCCCGGATGCCAATAAGACCCCGTTGGCTGTGAAAGCTGCAGATTATCAACACTCGCACCCATCGCCTCCAGCGCCGCGAGCGCGTCAGCTTTAGCGTTCAACGCTGTAATCTCTTCCGCGCCTGCCCAATCGCGCGCGCTTTCCACGCGGCGAATACCGGCGAGGGTGAGCTGCTGCTCATCCAGCGAGCGATAGACGGGCCCAAGTTCGAACAGGCTCGCGCCGGGATAGCCTTGGTTCGCGCTGCGCTGCCCCGCGAGCAGAAGATGGACCAGCGCACTCGGGCGCATCACGTTCAGATCAGAGCTAATCGGATTGTCGAGTTCGAGCCCGTCTGCACCCCCAAACAAGGCCGCGTGATCATCCAACACGAACGACCATGTAACCGCCTCGCTCAAACCTCTCAGCGCGAGCGCCCGACGGGCTTTGCGGGTGCGCGCTTGGGTGAGTGTCGCCGTCGGCTCGCGCCGTCCGGGGAGGGGCGGCAGGCTGGTGGCGGGCAGGCGCTCAAAGCCCGCAATCCGCGCAATCTCTTCGACAATGTCCGCCTGCATGGTGACGTCTCGCCGCCAGCTGGGAACTTTCAAAGTCCAAGGCGTGGCGCTGCCTTCGCGCTCAAAACCGAGCTTCGCTAGGATGGACAGCATTTCGTCTTCAGGCAAGGTGAAGCCGAGCAGCTGTTCTACGCGCGCGGGATCAAACGTCACGTCTTCTGGGGCCGCTGGGATTTCGCCCGCCACGCTGACCGTAGACGCTTCGCCACCGCAAAGA
Organism: uncultured Alphaproteobacteria bacterium; assembly: GCA_963922935.1. Classification (GTDB taxonomy): domain Bacteria; phylum Pseudomonadota; class Alphaproteobacteria; order Caulobacterales; family Maricaulaceae; genus Litorimonas. Next base: position 6,212 of record CAWUKE010000122.1, read on the forward strand.
TCCAGCACGAGACGTGTCGCCATCTCCATACCGTCGAGCATAAAGCCCGTATCGATGCCACGCTCAAAGCGATATTTTGCGTCCGAGTTGACGCCCAACCGCTTGGCCGAGCGGCGGATAGTGAGCGGATCAAAAACCGCGCATTCGATCAGGATGTCGGTCGTCGTGTCAGAAACACCTGATTCCTCACCTCCGACGATCCCGCCCAGGCCGAGCGCCCCGTCCTCATCTGCGATGACAATATCGTCCGCTGTCGCTGTGTAGGTCTTGTCGTCCAGAGCCTTGAATGTTTCGTCGCGACCCCGGCGCACAAAGATATCGCCTTCGGACAAGCTCGTGACCCGGGCTAGATCATAAACATGTAAAGGCCGTGCGCGATCAAAGGTCATATAATTCGTGATATCGACCAGCGCCGAAATCGGACGCAGGCCGATGGCCGTCAGCTTATCTTGCAGCCATTGCGGACTGGGACCGTTCTTCACGCCGGTAACGACGCGCCCGACAAAAGCGGGGCAGTCTTTCGCGTCCTCAATCCGCACAATCTGATCGTTTTCAAAGGT
>CAWUKE010000123.1:0-6760 GCA_963922935.1 uncultured Alphaproteobacteria bacterium
TAATCGTCGAGCCCGATCACGCCCGTGCATGGCGCGGCACAGCGTTTGATCTGATGCTGCAAGCAAGGCCGCGTCCGCGTTTCGTAGATGTTGTCTGAACAGTTCCGCAGGCGGAAAGCGCGTTGCAGCGTGTCCAGCGTACGGTTCACTGCACCCGCACTGGCGAAAGGACCGTAATAATCACCTTTGATCTTCTTCGCCCCGCGATGTTTGACAACCTGAGCAGCCGGGTGATCTTTGCGGACAAGAATATAAGGAAAGCTTTTATCGTCGCGCAGAAGGATATTGTAGCGCGGGCGGAGCTTTTTGATCAGTTGCGCTTCGAGTAATAGCGCCTCAACTTCACTCTCCGTGACCACAAATTCCATCGTCGTCGTCGCACGTATCATACGACGCAGGCGCGTCGGGTGGCGATCGTAAGACGTGTAAGCCGTAACGCGCTTTTTGAGGTCTTTGGCTTTGCCAACATAGAGCACGGTGCCGTGCTGATCCATCATGCGGTAAACGCCCGGCTTATTCGGCAGGCGCTTCACATAATGTTTGATCCGCTCTGGACCGTAAGGCTTCGCTTTCGATGTCGAGGCAGTGTCAGACACGCCTTAGAGGTAAGGCGATTGCCCGCGAGTCGCAAATGATCAAAGCGGCGCAGGGCCTCAACCGTCGATTCAGGCGAGGTCTAAATCCACCGCAAATTGCTTGAAAATATCCAGTGACACACGCTCTGTCGCAATTTGGTGTGTGGCAGCGAGAACAACTTTTGGGGCAACGCCCGCCGCATAAGCCTCCCGCCAGCGATCCAGACAAAGACACCACCGATCTCCGGCCTTTAAGCCTGGAAAGCGATATTCCGGCCGGGGCGTGAGCAGATCATTCCCCCGCGCACGACTGAATGCTAAAAACTCATCGGTCATGACCGCACAGACAAGGTGCCGGCCGCGATCTGCCGCCTGTGTCTCGCAACACCCATCGCGAAACCAGCCCGTCATCGGATCTGTCGAACAGGTCTGCAGCGGTGTGCCAAGAATGTTGAGGGAGCCGCGTTTAGAGGTCATGAGCGTGTCTTCACCAACTCAACGCCGGCCGCATCCGCTTTCAAAAGCGCCTGCGGCTTTGCGATCGCGACGCGGGCACTTTGCACCCGATCATCTTCGGCCAAGGCCCAATCGGCAATGCGTTCGGCCAGCGTTTCAACTAATTGCACATGCGCTTCTTGCGCCAGCCGTTCAGCGGCTTCCGCCACAACGGAATAGTCGAGCGTTTCAGCCAGGCGGTCATCATCCGGGAGGGCCATGCCGCCCATGCTGAGTTCGACATCAATAATAATTGGCTGCGTGCCTTCATGTTCATGCGGGTGAACGCCAATGCTGGCCTGAACCAAAAGGCCGCGCACAAAGATACGGGTAATCGTGTTTGTCATAGCTTTGATTGAAAGTTGAGGTGTTGACCGCCATCGACAGCGATCATTTGACCCGTGACGCTGGAAGCGCCCAGCAAATAGCGGACCGCTTCGACGATCTGATCAGGCGGTGATCCATTCCCAAGCAAGGTCGAATGCTTCTCTCGCTCAAAATCATCCACGCTTTGGGTGTGATTGCGCAGTGTCGGACCTGGGCCAATGCCATTGACGCGGATATCCGGCGCAAAGGCCTGCGCCATGGTTTTCGTCGCCCAAAGCAGGCCCGCTTTTGCGACCCCATAGGTAAAGAAGTCCGGCGCAGGCCGATAAACACGCTGATCAATCATATTGATGATCGCCCCCTGCCCCGGCGCTTGCGCGGCAAAATCACGAGAGAAATGCAAAGCCGCGCGCAGGTTTACATCGATATGGTGATCAAATACGGCGTCACTAAAATCACTGGCTTCATCTGGATCGAAAGTGGAGGCATTGTTAATGAGCGCATAAAGGGGGCTGCCAAGCGCGTCCCGGCTACGCTCTATCAAAGTCGCGACGTCTCGAGGCACACGAAGGTTGGCTTTGACCGCAACACCGCCAATTTCAGCGGCGAGCGCTTCCGCAGGCGCCGCAGACGTCCGGTAATGGATGCAGACTTTCCAACCGTCTTCGGCCAGGCCGCGCGCGATATGTGCCCCAATCCGCGCTGCGCCGCCTGTGATCAGAACCGTTTTCATGGCGCAACGATCCGGGCCCGCTCCCCGCAACTCGGGCGACCGACTTCGACGCAATGCAGGCCCGGCAATTTCGGTGCGAGTCTTTCGTAAATCCACGCCGCAATCTGTTCGAGGGCGGGCCGCTCAAGCCCTTCGACGTCGTTCAAAAGCGCATGATCCAGCGGCGCGACGACGTCTTTAATAATCGCTTCAATCTTCCAGAGATCCCTGACCCAGCCTTTTTCTTCCTGCGCGTCACCACGCACTGTCACCGTGCCGCGAAAGGAATGGCCGTGAACTTTCTTGAAAAGGTCATTGGCATCGGCATGGCCAAAGTAATGCGCCGCCTCGAACTGGAAGTCTTTTTCGATCTCGAAAAGCATGACGGGCTTTACAGAATGCCTGACATTTGCACGCCGAGATAGGCCAGATAGGCCAGGACGAAGATCGCGCCCGTCTTTCGGCCAATGGGCTTGCGGGTCAGCACGAACAGCAGCAGGGCGGCTGTCGCAACAAGCATTACCCAAAAGTCAAAGACGAAGAGTTGGCTCTCAATGGGAACTGGACCCGCTAAGGCGGCCGCGCCCATCACAGCAAATGTATTGAAGACGTTAGACCCCAGAACATTACCGAGCGCCACTTCGCTGTGGCCGCGCAACGTCCCGACAATGACAGTCGCGATTTCCGGCAGGCTTGTCCCAATCGCCACAATCGTCAGTCCGATAATTGTCTCAGACACGCCCAGGGTCGAGGCGAGTGTAATCCCGTTCCCGACGATCAATTCACCACCGAGAAAAAGACCGACCAAGCCGGCCACAACATAGACGATATCTTTGACGACAGACGTAGGCAGCCCGTCACGACCTTCATCAATCTCTGCCATTTCTTCTAGGATCGTTTCGTCAACCCCGGCCCGCGCAAGCGCAAACATCCAAACGAGATAGATGACGATCCCAGCAAAGAGGATCGCACCCTGCCATCTGGCTAATGGGTTCCCGACCAGAGCAAGAGCAATAAAGGATAATGTCGCTACCACGCAGATGAAGGTATTGCGCGCAACACCGCTCATATTGGTCGGCACCGCCATAATCAGAGCGGGTAGACCAAGGGCTAAGAGTATGTTGGCAATGTTAGACCCGACAACATTACCCGCGGCCATATTGCCGACGCCGTCCAGGACGGCCCCAACGCTGACGACAAGTTCGGGGGCTGATGTACCGAAAGCAACGATTGTTAAGCCGACAATCAGCGCCGGCACGCCCCAGTGGCGCGCCAAAGCCGCTGCCCCACGCACGAGGACATCTCCCGCCACGACAAGCATAACGAGGCCCAGAATGAGCAGTAGAATAGGAACAATAAGGGACACGATAGGAAGCGCGGAAGCCAGGTTAGGCCGAAGCTAGTCGATCCGCTTCTTGTCGATAAAATTCAGAATAGCAAAAGCGGCGAAGAGAATAATGAACGCCAAAAGGGCGGGATCAAACGATATCCCTAAAATCGAGACACCGGCTTGGACGGGAAGGATCATTTCTGAACTCCAAATAAAAGGCTGGCGCGCCCTTAGCGAAAGGCAGGCCCGCTTCCAACTGTTGAATCATCTATCGACAGAGTTTGCTTGTCGCAATCGTTCTGCGCTTCTAGAAGCGCAATGAACATATTCAAAGGAGTCCCCATGTTCGGAATGATCCCCTTCGTTAAAGCCGCGGGTCGCGGTCTTGGTAAAATGTTTGGCGGCAAAGACGCTGAAGAGTCACTAAAAAGAGAAGTCGAAAGCTACGACCTTGATACTGAAGGTGTCGATATCTCCGTCGATGACGATGGGATTGTTACCGTATCAGGTGACGCCGTCAGCCAAGAAGCCAAAGAAAAAATCATCCTTGCCGTTGGGAATGTTGAAGGCATTGGCGGTGTAAAAGACGAGGTCAGCACAAAAGTTGCTGGGCGCGAATCACGTTTCCATACCGTCGTTTCAGGCGATACGCTGTCGGCGATTTCAAAGACTTACTACGGAACGTGGAAGCTTTATCCAGAGATTTTCGAAGCCAATAAGCCGATGCTGTCTCACCCAGATAAAATCTATCCAGGACAAGTTTTGCGCATTCCTGACGTCAAAACAGCGTCCAGCTAATGACGTAAGCTGATATTTGCAGGATGACGCCCGGAAGCGATGAGAGAGGGCATCCGACCGCCATCCTGCGGCGTTTTAAAGCGCCGCCACTGCGCTATGAACGATTGGATGAACGCAATTTGAACGTTCATCCACTACCCTTCTATAAAGGCTGGGTAACGATTTAACCCGCCAGTCTACCCTAAAGATAACATTTTAAGAGGCAGACTTCGCAGATTTCGTCGCCGTCTTTTTAGCGGCAGGTTTCCGGCGCGTCGTTTTGGGTTTAGCCTGAGCCGCTTTCAAAGTCTCGATTTCGGCCAAGGCCGCATCAAGACGGGATTTGAGAACATCGAATTCCTCGCGTGTGACCAAATCCATATCAGCCACGAATTTTTCGGCTTGGCCGCGTGTCATCGCCCGGATTTCATCGCCGACGCCTTTGGCAGCGCCGACCGCATTCGCGACAAGGTTACTGATATCCTCTAGGGGTTTGCTGCGACTTTGCATGTTTGTCTCCTTTATACCTCTCCAGATAAGGCGTTCGATTGACGCTTTCAACGGGACACGCATTCGGTTAGGACCATCGTCGTGAGTTTGATGATCGATTTAATCGCCGCAATACGCTTTCCAAGCTGGCTCAGCGAGGATGTTCCTTTCACGGGCGGGTTCGTGAAATGGTATGGTTTGGCTTATGTCGTCGGCCTCTTTTGCGCTTATCTTTACGCCGCACGACAAGCCGAAACGCGATCGCGTTGGTTGCCGATTGGCAATACACGCGGACCGCAAATCGTCCCAACACGTGAAGACTTATCTGACCTGATGTTTTATGCCTTTATCGGCATCATCGTCGGCGGTCGACTGGGCTATGTCCTGCTTTACAATACATCGCTGATTTGGACCGACCCGCTGCAGATCATTACAGGCATCCGGGGCGGCGGGATGAGTTTCCACGGCGGCTTTTTAGGGGTGTGCGCAGCGGTCGGCTATGCCGCCTGGCGAAAGAAGACCAGCTATATGCGCTTTGCGGACCTGGCCTGGATTGGGGCGCCCATTGGCATCGGTCTGGTGCGCCTAACCAATTTCGTGAATCAAGAGCTTTGGGGCCGCCCAACAGATCTACCTTGGGCGTTTATTTTCCCCAAAGACCCGGGTCTGGTGCCGCGCCACCCGAGCCAACTGTACGAGGCCTTCTTAGAAGGGCTTCTTCTTTGGCTTATCCTGCGCGCGCTCACCCTAAAAGGCGGCCTGTCGAAGCCCGGTTTGATAACTGGGGCTGGCGTTGCGGGCTACGGTATCTTCCGTTTTATGGTCGAATTTGTCCGGACACCCGACCCGATCCCGCAATTTGGCGCCCTCACACGCGGCATGGCCTACAGCCTGCCGATGATTGTCATCGGCCTTGCCGTAATGATTTGGGCTTGGCGACGCGCGGCGGTTCAACCGGCCTATGCGCGCGATCAAAAGACCGAAAAGCCGGTCGATGCCGAACCCGCCTAACTCGTCTTCATCGCAAACAGCCATGCACAAACGCTTACTGGCCCGCATCCAGGAAAGCGGGCCAGTAAGCGTGGCAGAATATATGACTCTCTGCCTGCTTGATCCTGTCGATGGCTACTATCCGACCCGCGATCCCCTCGGCGCAGGGGGTGATTTCATCACAGCGCCGGAAATCAGTCAGATGTTTGGCGAAGCTCTAGGGCTTTGGGTCATCCAAAGCTGGCAGGATTTAGGGCGCCCTAACTCGTTCAATCTTGTCGAACTGGGTCCGGGCCGCGGCGTCATGATGGCTGACATATTGAAAGTCCTTCGCCTAGACCCAGCCTGTCGCAAAGCCTGTCAGGTTGTCCTGATAGAAGCCTCCGCCGCCTTACAAGCTGTCCAAGCCAAAACGTTAGGACCCTCTGGAGCCAATGTGGGCTGGGTGGATAGGTTAGATGCCGTCGATGACGCGCCCTGCCTTATCATCGCCAATGAATATCTGGACTGCCTTCCAATCCGCCAATTTGTCCGAATTGAAGGCGCTTGGAGCGAGCGGCGCGTAGGGGCAACAAAAACGGGCGAGCTGCGGTTTGAGGTCGATGGGCGGCCAGCGCCGCAAGCTATAACGCAATCCCTTCCTGCCGCGGAAGACGGCGCGATCATAGAAGTCTGCCCGGCCATCGACCTATTGACGGATCATCTTGCGGAGAGGTTCAAGCAAACCGCAGGTCGAGCCCTGTTCATTGATTACGGCCCCTCAGAAACGGAATTTGCGGATACGTTACAGGCGTTGAAATCCCACAAGAAAGTCGATGTGTTTGAAGCGCCCAGCGATACGGACCTCACAGCGCGCGTTGATTTTGGTCGCTTCAAAAACTCTGCGATTGACCAAGGCCTCTCGACTCAGGGTCCGACTTTCCAAGCTGATTGGCTGCGCGCGATGAATATAGAAGCGCGGGCCGTATCCCTTATTCAGGCTAATCCCGGGTCCAAGCCAAAGATTATGCGCCAACTACACCGCCTCCTCGACCCTGATGAAATGGGAACACTGTTTAAGGTGAT
>CAWUKE010000124.1:0-6716 GCA_963922935.1 uncultured Alphaproteobacteria bacterium
CTCTTCAGCTGGCTCGCGGCGGGCGGTTTGAACACACCTCTTAAGGTGAACCAAACCCCATAAGCGAGGATGGTCGCAAGGCTGAGGCTGATAAAGATCAGGGCTGTCCTCGGTAGGCTTGGCGCGACATACAGCACGGTCTGGATCGTCGGCCACAGGCCAAGATAAATCGGCAAAGCGAGGGCGGGACAGCGCCTGAACAGGGGCACACGCATATGCAGCACGGCGAGCGTCACGCTGCACCAGGCGAATGTGCCGAGCACTTCGATTAGCGGCGTCCAAGGCGTAAGCTGATAGTGCAGCAGAGCGGCCGCGAAAAACGCCGTGCCAAACGCCCAATAAATCCAAGGCCGGTTGGCGAGGCGGGGTTTGAGAGCCCAGACGACAATGCCGGCCATCCAAGGATAGGCAAATTGGACGGCGGGCATAATGGGTTCAAAAGCGGGAAGGCCAAACCATGTCTGCCCGCTAACGATTCCGATTTTGCCCAGAACGGCGATGGCAAATAGCCCGATAAGAAGAGAGGCGTGCCGGATCTTGATGGCGTGCAAGATGAGCGTCCCAAAATGAAAAAGGGCGCCCCAGCGCAAGGTCCAGACCGTGCCTTGTAAGAGACACATATAGGCCGCGTCATCCAGCGCCCCGGGCATAACGCCCCCGGGGCTGACGAGGCTGACAGTCTTTACCACATAGAGGACCAACCATCTGATCCCATCCGCGTCGAGTGAGCCTGGCTGACAGAGAAGGGGGTAGAGGATCGACGCTACGGCGAGTGTGTAGAGGGCGAGGATGGGCAACGTTCGCTTGGCGCGGCTGCGCAGGTAGGTCCACCCGGTTCGGCCTTCAGAGAGACTGCGCCAGGCCATCAGGCCACTTAAGAAAAACAGGATCTGCAGGCCAAACCAGCTAGGATCATAGCCGAGGTGACGGCCCCATTCCGCCGACCCAGGCCCGATCGGCATGGTCGAGGCATAGCCGACACCGATCATCAGGACGACCAGAACACGAATCGCATTGAGATTGTGAAGCGGCAGGGCCGGTCGCTTCAGGGTCAGATCATCTTTTTCGGATGATGAACGTCGCACGCAAAGGCCTTTTTCAAAGTTCAATTAAGACGTTATCAGCTGGGTCTTAAGAAAGTTCAGAGATTTTTGAATCACTTGCACGATTTGTACTCAATGGTGCCATGATCGAGCTTGACCGTTAAATCCCTGACGTGCGAGTCGTGTATCAATCAAGGTGATTCAGGGGTAGGAGATTGGGATGAGTGACGCGAAACGAGCTTCTGCTGCTCACCGTCAAACCTCATCGAACAAGCTGACTCCTACAGGTCGTGTTTCGACAGTTTCGCCAAGCCCAGCCTTACGCGAAACGCTGGATCGCCAACGTCGCGACACGCAAAAGGCACCGCTGCGGGCGTCTCGCCTGTCGTCGACAGATACGCTTAATCTCTGGAAGGATGTTACTGTCGCTTCTGTAGCCGGAGATCGGCCGGATCTTTCGGCGCGCCAGATGGCCGTTATGCTTTGCGTCTATTTGGAAGAAGGGCCGCACACGGTGCGCTCTCTGGCCGCGCGCCTCAAAGTGACGAAAGCCGTCATTAGCCGGGCCATTGATCGGCTAAAGTCTTATAATTACATCAAACGCGCTGATGATCCGCGGGATCGTCGCTCTATCGTTTTGCGTCGTACGCCTGATGGGATCAATTTCTTGCGTGATTTTGCAGGCCTGATCCAAAACGAGCTGCCGGATAGCCTCAAGTCCCGCTAGCGCAGCCTGCGCCGCGCGGTTAGTGTCGCGTCATGGCTGATCACCGCACCCGTCTGAAACCTGGCACAGCCCCGCGCCAAGTCCGCTTACGCGTTAACCAACCGTTCCTGGCTTTGAAAGCTGAGCCGAAGCTGCGAGCAGCGCAGCTGACTGAACTCGTCTATGGTCAAGCCTTTGACGTGCATGAGGTGCAAGGCCGCTGGGCCTATGGTCGCGTGCGGGCGCTGCTGCCGCATATTCGGCGGGGGGATTATGTCGGCTGGATCGAAAAGAGCGGGCTGGACGCGCAAACAGAGCCCGCCAGCTTTGTCGTCAACGTGCTCTCCGCGCCAGTTTTTCGCAAGGCCGATCTGAAAAGTCACATCGTGATGAGCCTGCCGCTGGGCGCAAAAATTACGGTTATTGCAGAACGCGACGCTTACTTACAGATAGGCGCAGGCGCTTATATTCACCGCAACCATGTGCGCCCGATAGAGGTGTTTGAAACTGATCCGATCGCTGTGGCGCGCCGCTACCTTGGCCAGCCTTATGTCTGGGGCGGGAATGGCGCGCGCGGTGTGGACTGTTCGGGCCTTGTGCAAATGGCGCTCACGGCCTGCGGGATTGATTGCCCACGCGATGCGAGCCAACAAGAGAATGGGGTGGGTGAGAGCGTTCCCTTGGCAAGCGTTCATGCCGGGCAGGGACAACCGGGTGACCTGCTGTTTTGGCCCGGACATGTCGGCATCTTGGCCACGTCGCGGAGGCTGCTGCATGCCAACGCTTACCATATGGCCGTGGTGGAGGAGCCGCTCGGCCCAGCGCTAAAACGGATGGAAAAGGCAGGCGTGACCTTACGACAGGTCAGACGCCTTTAGGCTTTAATCGACCTCGTCGATTTGTTCCGGCGTGAGGACTTCGGCGTCTGTCCCTTCGATAACCGTTTCACCTTCAACAGCTTCAGGGGTCGGCACTTCCATAACCTCTTCAGCAGGCACATCAACCTCTACACCTTCGGCTTCGGTCATCTCGGCCATCAGCTCAGCCGGGATAGGGGCAGGCTCAGGACGCGGGAGTGGATCGGCCGCATTCACGCGCAGATATTCGATAACTGCAGCGCGGTCCTCGGCTTTTTTAAGGCCGATGAAGTTCATCTTCGTGCCAGGCATGTAACGGCTCGGTTTTTCAAGGAAGCCATCAAGCTCTTCCCAGCCCCAAGCATAAGCGCCGTCACCCATAGCGGCGGAATAGGCGAAGCCAGGCACTTGACCTTTGGTCTGACCCACAATGCCGTAAAGGGCCGGACCCGTGCCGTTCGCGCCGTCAGGCTCTACATTGTGGCAGGACACGCACTTTTTAAAGACGCGGGCCCCCGCTGTTTCGTCCATGGCCGCCACCCATTCCGCTTGCGGGAAGGGCAATTCGATATTTGGTCCTTCTTCAACAATGGCAGGGCCGACGAAATAAGATGGTGTCTTCGGATATTCATGATGCATCAGAAACTCTGGCATCGTTTTCAGGCCCATATAGACAAGGCCAGCGCCGAGAATGGCAGCAAAGATTTTATTATTACCAAGCGGGTCCATAACGGGTCGCTATCCTTTAGATTTGGGTCCCTGCAGAGCCATTTGGTCGTGACTCAGCATATTTGCGTGCTCTCTTACTGATATGGGTCAAATTCGCAAATGGAAAACCCCTTGCGGCGCAGGGTCGCGGACGGCAAATCACAGCGTTGAAACGCTAAGGGGAAATCTGTGAGCGCGCGCATCGTTTATCAAGGAGAGCCAGGGGCTTATTCGCATCTGGCCTGCCAGGAACATTTTCCAGATCACGAGCCTATGGCCTGCGTGAGCTTCGCCCAAGCCTTTGCTCGGGTACGCGATGGCCAAGCAGACCGGGCCATGATTCCGGTGGAAAACACGGTCGCCGGTCGAGTGAGTGATATTTACCACCTCTTGCCGGACGGCGGTCTGTTCATCACGGGTGAGCGCTACCAGCCCATCCACCACCAATTGCTGGGCGTCTCTGGGGCTTCGCTAGAAGATATCAAAACCGCACGGTCTCATCCGATGGCATTGGGACAAGTCCGCGAAAGCCTCAAAGCCCTTGGGATTACAGCCATCGCGGATGTCGACACGGCGGCCGCCGCTCGCAAAGTGGCCGAACGTAAGGACCTGAGCGTCGCCGCTGTGGCCAGCCGAACCGCCGCCGATGTTTACGGGCTCGATATTCTGGCGAGTGACATTCAGGACTCTGGGTCTAACACCACACGCTTTATTGTGCTGGAACGGGAGGCGATAATCCCGGACTTAGGTAGCGGACCCGTTGTGTCATCTTATGTTTTCCGCCTTCGCTCCGTGCCGTCTGCGCTCTACAAAGCCCTAGGTGGGTTTGCGTCGAACGGGCTAAACCTGACGAAGTTAGAGAGCTATATGGTCGGCGGTGGGTTTAAGGCGGCGCAATTTTATTGTGACGTGGAAGGTCATCCCGCATCTAAAGCCATGCAACTGGCCTTGGAAGAGCTCGCCTTCTTCACCGAAGACGTACGCCACTTGGGTAGCTATGCGGCGGATCCTGTCCGCGCCAGTGTGAGTTAGGCCGTTGGAACGCCCCGCCCAAAACCACCTTGTCACGAAACGGCACTTTTTCGCGCTTACGACGAGCCTGACAGTGATGGGCCTGTCCGGCTGTAGCGTGGGGGAGACCCAAGAGGCGGAGATTTACACAAGCTGGCGCAATGATCTGGCGATTGATGGCTTTGATGCCGTCTCTTTCTTCGCCGGCACGCCTCTACGCGGTCGGACAGAATTTCGGACGCTTTATAAAGGCGTGACCTGGCGTTTTGCGACGCAGGCTAATCTCGACCTGTTCCTGCTCAACCCTGATCAATTCGCCCCGCAATACGGTGGCTATTGCGCTTGGGCTGTGGCCCGTCAGAAGCTGGCGCCCGGTAAACCGCAGCATTGGCATGTGGAGGACGGAAAGCTCTATCTGAATTATAGCGCGCGGGTGAAGAAACGCTGGGATTCACTGCGCGATGAATTTATCGCGGATGCGGATGGCCATTGGCCGGACATTTTAGGTAATTAGCGCGCCTCTGTCTCGCCCAGCCAGGCTTTCATCAACTGATGGGCAATGGTCGTGCGCGGTGGGCGCAGGAACGCATCACCGGTCTTGGCGAACACAGCCGCGACGTCTTCGCGCGTGAACCAGCGCGCCTCTTCTAATTCGTTCTTATCGATGACGAGATTGCGGCCTTCCGCTTGACTGATCATCCCGACCATCAGCTGGCTCGGGAAGGGCCAAGGCTGGCTGAACAGATAGCGGTGTGAGGTCAGGCGGACCCCCGCCTCCTCAAAGCCTTCACGGGTCGCCGCTTCCTCTGGCGTTTCTCCGGGAGAGATGAAGCCCGCCAACGCGCTGTAAAAGCCCGGCGGCCAGCCGGGACCACGGCCCAGAAGCACGCTACCTTCATGTTCGATCAGGAAAATCACCACGGGATTGACGCGCGGGAAATGCTCGGCCCCGCAATTTGGGCACACGCGTTTCGCGCCGCCCTGTGTTGAGTGGCTGGCATGGCCGCATTGCGCGCAGAAGGGATGGGTGCGGTGCCAATCAAACAGGGATCGCGCGCGACCCGCCAGGGCCAGTTCATCGCTTGGCAGCTTATGCCCGCCCATGCGCAGGTCCAGCAGAGCGCCTTCTGGCAGCATGTCATCGGATTTAAGAGACGCCGCGAAAACCGGATCGCCATCGCCTTCTAAGCCAAGAAAGACCAGACCCGGATCGTCTAAGGAAAGCCGCCCGACTTGTGCCGGATGGGCGCGGAGAAGCGCGGTTCCGTCTGTTGCAATCTGCCCCCGATGTAAGAGCAGCGTCGTCGCCCGATCCTGTTCTGCAAAAGCGTTTAGGGCCGCCTCGCTCCTGTCCGTTTCCGCATAATCAACCTGCGCGCCAGCGAAGGGAATGGGTCTATCTGGGGTGAAACTAACCATGTGGTAAGCCTAGGGGTGAATTTTGCCACAGTCTAGCCGTAAATCTAAAATTATGTTCATTTACTGTGGCTTACGCGCAACGCTGTGTTTGAAACATATCGTGAAAGGGTGGATTTTCCTGCAGAGCCTTCCATCTTGGGCACAGGCAGTTTTGCCATAACAAAAAGAAAGAGGTTTCCTCCCATGAAACGGACCACTTTTGCAATTGCATCTGCGATTGCCCTTCTCGCTTCCGCGCCGGCTATGGCGCAAGATACTGGCGTCTATGGCGGTATCGGCGTGAAAACGATCGAATTCGATACTTACTCCCTCGAAGGGCGTTTAGGGTATCAGTTAAACGATTTCCTCTCTGTTGAAGGTCAAGGCGCTGTCGGCGTTATTGACGATGAAGAGTTCGGTGTTGAGATCCAAGAAGACTATGCGCTGGGTGCGTTCCTTCGGGCCTCCGCGCCTTTGTCTGACTCTGTCACAGGTTTTGCCCGTGTCGGTTATAATGTCTCAGAATTCAGCGTCGATGGCGCAGGTATTGACGCCAGCGAAAGCTTTGACGGCATCGCCTTTGGTGGTGGTCTGGAATATAGCTGGGACGGCCTAAGCGGTGTCCGCCTCGAATATACGGCCTACGACTTCGGCTCTGTTGGTGGCATTGATGTTGGCACAGCCGACACAGTCTCACTGGGTTTTACCCGTAAGTTCTAAGTCAATCTGACTGAGACTGTAGCCCGCCCTGCCAAGCGTAGGGCGGGCTTTTTTATGCGCGCCTGACTTGCAGCCAGCCTTTGAGTTCGCCATATGCGGCCTCGGAAGATCGCGCCGGACGGGGGCTGTCGCCAACCTGGTCAGGTCGGGAACGAAGCAGCCACAACGATTCGCCAACGGGTCGGATTGCGGTCTTCCACTTTTACCCTTCACACGATAACGCGCCCTTATGACCGTACAGATTATGGGCATATTGAACGTGACGCCGGATAG
>CAWUKE010000125.1:0-6684 GCA_963922935.1 uncultured Alphaproteobacteria bacterium
CTTTTCGAACCGGGATCGCAATCCGGGTATCATCCCGTGACTTATGGGTTCCTGGCAGGGGAACTTTCGCGCCGCGCTGATCCACAGGGGCGGCACTTAGGGCTTATCTTGCGCGAAAGCCTTGCAGAGCCAGCCGAAGCCGACGTTCATATTGGGTTGGACCCATCTGATCACACACGTGTGGCGCAGATGATCAAACCCCGCGCCATGGCCGATCTGGGTGTGATCACGCCTGTCAAAAAAGCGGCGTTTCTAGAGCCCTGGAGCAGCCCGTCCCGCATATCCGGTGATCAATGGCGCGAGGCCGAGCTCGCAGGCAGTAATTGTCAAGCGACAGCGCGCGGCCTTGCCATTTTGATGCAGGCCTTCGTTGACGGGCAGGTCGCAGGCGAAACAATTTTGGGTGCAGAGACATGGCGGGCCGTCACGCAATCCCGGATTAAAGGTCAAGATGCCGTTCTGCCCTTTGAAATCGATTTTGCTGCTGGTGTTATGCGCAACGCGCCAAACTTCTACTATGGTCCGAATTCTGGGACTGTTGGGCACAGTGGCTGGGGCGGTTCGGCCGTCTTTGCTGATGCAGAAACAGGCTTACACGGCGCTTATGTAATGAACCGGCAAAATCATTTCCTGATGGGCGACCCGCGTGCCAATGCCGTCATCACCGCTGCCTTTGAAAGCCTTTAGCCATGGACATGAATGAACGCCTGAAACTGTTCTGGGAAGTTGGCGAAAGCATGGTCGCGGGTACGCCACATGCCAATAAGCTCGGGATCAAATTTGTCGCGATTGGGGCGGGCACAGCCACACTTTCCCTTCCCTATGGAACCCATCTGATTGGCGACCAAAAAACGCGCGTCATTCATGGCGGGGCGGTGACAACCTTGCTGGATCAGGCGTGCGGCCTCGCGGCTTTTACAGGCTTTGATACAATGGGCGCGCTCGCAACATTGAGCCTGCGGATCGACTATCAACGCGCCGCCAAGCCAGACGCGACGATCATTGGCGAAGCCCGCTGTTATAAGACCACAAAGCATGTCGCTTTCCTCCGAGCCGTCGCGCATGACGGGGACCCCGACGATCCGGTCGCCACAGCCCAAGGCGCGTTTATGAGCACAGGGCCGCGCTTATCGTTCGAAGACGCGCTGGCAGCCCGGATGCAACGCGCCTCACTTAAGGAAGCCAGCACATGAGCGGATCAGACCCAAAAACGACCATCGATCGGCTTCTCGCGCGCATTCCCTATGCTCAGACATTGGGCATAGAGACGGACTTTATGGGCGAAGAATTTACGCTGGTCCTACCCTATCTTGAAACCAATATCGGCAATCCCGCGCTTCCCGCCCTGCATGGAGGCGGCATTGGTGGCTTTATGGAAAGCTGCGCGATTGTGCAGCTTTTGCTGTCCAATCCCGAACGCGACCTGCCAAAGCCAATCGCGCTCAACATTGATTATCTGCGTCGCGGTCGACCTGTTGATACCTTTGCTCGCGCGCAAATCTTTAAACAAGGCGCGCGCGTGGCGAATGTTCGCGTCAGAGCTTGGCAGGATAAATTCGATACGCCCATCGCCGCCCTGTCAGGACAATTCCTTCTGGGCAGCGAGAAAGGTTCTAAGAAGAACTAGGGCGACGCTAGTAGCGGTGGGCTAGGCGGCGGACCCTTTCAGGCCACCTTTTACGACGCGGACAGGACGCACAGGCTCTGGCGAGGTATGGGTTTTAGGCGCAGCCGCACCGCCAACTTCCGCATAACGCTCCAGTGTCTTGCGCTGCATGAGGTTTACTTTCCGCAGTGCCTCAATATCGCGCAGGGCGTCGCTAAATTTTTCTGCCAGTTGATCATAATCGATCTTGGACTTGGCAAGGGCGCTGGCTTGACGCTCTTCCACCCCACTCGCATCCCGAAGACGGTTTTCTAAGGCGTCAGCGCGCTCCCGTTCACTGCTCAGGTCCGCGCGAAGCTTCGCCAAATCCCGGTCATAATGCTGCCCAACACCGTCTTTAATGCGCAACTCAGCCGAGAGCTGTTCAATCTGACGACGCAGCGCTGTGATCTCATCAGATCGACGGGCAATGGCTTCGGCATGCGCTGTTTCGGTGCTGTGCATTTTATATTCAGCGGATTGCAAAGCATTCAACGCATCGATCAGCTTTTCCTTTGTGCCGGAATGTTCGACCCGAAGATCACGCAGCGCCGCTTCTATCGTCTCTACAGCGGCGGTTTTGTCTGCCAAGCGCGCTGAAAGGTCCTCGCTCGCTCGCGTTGTTTCGGCCAATTTGATCGCTTGCGCTTTAAATGCGGCAGACCGTTTTGCATCCTGCTCAACGGTCCGTGCGCGTGCCAACTCCGCCAATTCAGCCCGTTCTGTTTCGGTTTTCAGCCGCGTCCGAAGGGTTTGAATTTCGGCCATCTGTTCCGTCTGCGCAGTTTTCACGCCCTCGAGCGCTTCTTGAGACTTAGCGGCCCGCTCTTTCGCATTTTCCAAATCCCCCCGCAGCGTATCGCGCTCCGCTTTGATTGCCGTATACTTAGAGGACTGCTCGTCGGCCCAAGCGGTTTTCGCTTCAAGCCTCCCAGTTACCGTTTTGAGTTCCGCAGATAAACGATCCGTTTCGTCTTTAAGACGTGTCGCTTCGCGGCGAGACGCATCAAGACGAGCAATCGCATCAGACAGGCCCGCTAAGCGCTTTGCCGCCAACTCTTGCTGTGCTGCCCCATCCGCCAAAGACGCCCGCAGGGCATCAATGGAATCAGTCGCCAGAGAGGCATCCTGATCACCAGCCAAAATGGTCTTCTTTCTAAAAATATTCATCAGCAGCTCCCAACCCAGATCAACCGCCTTGAACATCCGAGGCGCGATTCCTAACGCCGCGTTAGGGATATTGTGGTTAATGAGGGGTTTATGCCGACCTGGTTCTTAATCCTTATCGCCGCTTTTTTTACCGCCATAATCAGTGGCTTATTCGGAATGGCTGGCGGCCTCGTCTTCATGGGCATCATTGCCATCTTTCTGGGCGTCGCCGAAGCCATGGTCGTTCACGGGGCCGTTCAGAGCATTTCCAACATTTCGCGCGCTTGGATGTTACGCCGTGATGTGCGCTGGGATATTTTGGGCTGGACAGCGCTCGGCGGTGTGCCTGCCGCCTTAGCGATGTTGGCGGTTAGCTTTCTACCGAGCAAAGCCGGGCTTTATCTGGCTTTGGGCTTTCTTCCGATTCTTCTCTGGCTGCCGCGCCGCTGGTTGGCGGGCGATGCGGAAAAGCCAGCTCATGCTGTCCTCTGCGGGGCGATGGTCATGGGCTTGAACTTAAGCGCAGGCGTCGCGGGACCCGCTCTCGATTTCTTCTATGTAAAGACCGCCCTCACCCGACAGCAGATCGTCGCGACCAAAGCCGTCACCATGTTTGTCAGCCACATGATCAAGATCGCTTATTTTGGCCTGCCCCTTATCCGAGAGTTTGGCACAGCAGGCCTTCCGCCCGCCTGGTTCTTTATCGCTGCCATACCTGTGTCGATCGCCGGAACCTTTGTCGGCACACGGCTCTTACAGAAGTTTTCCGATGTCGGATTTAAACGCTACACGCGGTGGCTCGTGACGGGCGTGGGCGCGATCTATGTGTTGCGCGGCCTGGCGTTGCTGTAAGTATAAAGCGCGATCCCAAACAGGGTGACGGCGGTTCCAACGCCGTCCCAAAGCCCGAAGGGTTCGTTCAAAACCACGATCGCGGCAACGATGGTTGCTAACGGACCGACCATACCCAAGATCGCCACACCTTGCGCGCCGATACGGCCAATGGCGATATTGATGAAAAAGCTGGGCAGAAGCGTCGAGAAAAACGCCATGCCTAAAGCAATCATCCAAACCGCCACGGGTAGTTCTAAAGCTTGTGCCGCGCCTAACGGTCCGCCCATCTGCACCAGAAAATGCACAGCAATAGCGGTGCAGGCCCCGATCATGGCGAGGCAGGTGAAAACCCGCGCGCCAATGCGGTCAATAAAGGTCTTCGCAATCAGCTGAAACAAGGCGAAAAACATCGCACACAGCAAGATGAGGCCAGAACCAAGCCAGAGATTTGTCGATTCGGTAATATCGCCGCCCACAAATACGATCGCCAAACCAGAATAAGCGAGTGCCACAGCCGCCGCCCCAAAACGCGTAATCGTCCCGCCAAAAAATAGGGCTCCGAACAGCACGACAAAGGCGGGATAGGTAAAGAGCAGCAGGCGTTCCAATTGCGCGGTTATGTATTTGAGACCCTGAAAATCCAAAAAGGTACAGACATAATAAGCCAGCACCCCCGCTGCCATGGCCGCCAAGGTTTGACGCGCCCCGATCCGTCCTTCACCCGCGCGTCGTGCCATCCAAAGAATAAAAAGATAGGCGGGAAGCGCGAGGCCCATGCGCAACACCATGAGCGTAATGGCGGGCAGCTCTGCCATCTCGGCATAGGCCATCTTCACGAAGATCGCCTTCATCGAATAAAGCGCCGCCCCTGACATGCCAAGGACGATGCCGAGCACATCCAAGCGCAAAGACGTCTGCGGCTTGGAAACCGCCTCGCCTTGGACTTCGCGGAAGGTCGATTTCATGTCTTCGCCCGTCGCGCACGAAAAAACGCACGCAACATTTCGGCGCTCTCTTCAGCCCGCAGACCTGCCGCGACAACGGGTCTGTGATGGCAAGTTGGCTGTTCAAAGAACCGCACCCCGCTCTCAACAGCTCCGCCTTTCGGGTCAGACGCGCCATAGACCAGTCGCGCAATCCGTGCGTGGCTGATGGCTGTCGTGCACATGGTGCAAGGCTCCAATGTCACGTAGAGTGTGTGCCCTGGCAGGCGATAGTTCCCCACCGTTTGGCAGGCCGCGCGAAGCGCTAGGATTTCAGCATGCGCTGTTGGATCGTGATCGGCTATGGGGGCGTTCGCCGCTTCACCCACAACATTCCCATCAGGATCGATAATGACGGCCCCAACCGGGACTTCGCCGCGTGAGGCCGCATCTTGCGCAAGGGCAATTGCCCGGTCCATATGGGCGTGATCTGCGGGCGAAAACGTCATCGCTCGCGCCATGGACTTTTGATGACCGATAGACAAGCGAGCAGTGCTTCTGAACGAATTGCCAAGCGCATCGCGCGCGCCGGTGTCGCTTCGCGGCGAGAGGCGGAACGGCTGATTGAGGCAGGGAAAGTGCGTGTCAACGGCAAGGTTCTGACAACGCCCGCTTTTACCGTCACGGCGAAAGACGAAATTGAGGTCAATGGACAGCCTTTGGCCGCCAAGGAACCGCCCCGTCTCTGGCGCTATCATAAGCCGCCCGGCCTTGTGACGTCGCACCGTGATGAAAAAGGGCGCCGCACCGTTTTCGATGCCCTGCCCGATCACCTGCCGCGTGTCATCAGTGTGGGTCGCCTTGATTTAAACAGTGAGGGCCTATTGCTGCTGACCAATGATGGGGAATTGGCGCGCCAGTTGGAATTGCCCAGCACGGGCTGGAGCCGTCGCTACCGCGCTCGCGCTTACGGCAAAACGGATCAAGCCGCGCTCGATCGCCTAAAAGACGGCATTGAAATTGACGGTCATCAGACTGGGCCTATCGAAGCCACGCTTGAATCCACACGCGGCGATAATGTCTGGGTCGAGGTTATGATCCGCGAAGGTAAAAACCGCGAAGTCCGGCGTGCGTTGGAGACGCTCGACCTGAAAGTGAACCGCCTAATCCGGACAAGTTATGGGCCATTTCAGCTTTTGAAAATGCCACGCGGTACGGTTGAAGAAGTCCGCCGCAAACAGCTCCGCGATCAAGTTGGGCACCTGATTGAGATTCCGCGCGAACAAGACCGCCACAAACGCAAACCACCCAAACGCGGTACCCACGCCAGTAAGAAAGCCCGAACGGACGTGACAAAAACCAACGCCCAACGCCCGCCCGTAAAAAAAGGGGCGCGTCGAGCGGCGAAAAAACCTGGACCGAAGCGGTGAGAATTGTCTCCGGCTCCCACCGCAAACGTCGCATCGCGACGCCTGATGGGCGCAACACACGGCCGACTTCGGATCAAACGCGCGAAAGTGTTTTCAACATTCTTGAGCATGCCGAGTGGGCGCTGCCTCTCGACGGCGCGCATGTGATGGATATTTTTGCTGGCTCTGGGGCTTTAGGGCTAGAGGCGATCTCACGCGGGGCAGACTATTGCCTCTTCGTGGAACGCGACCCGAAAGCCCTCGCCGCCATTCGCAAAAATATTGATCATTTTGGCCTGAACGCAGATCAAGCACGCCTTCACCGCTTTGATGCGACCAAGCTGAAAGTCGCACCGGGCAATCGGCCTGCGCCCTTCACCCATGTCTTCATGGATCCGCCTTACAAGAAAGGTCTCTGGCAACCGACACTGCGCCGCCTCCCCCCTTACCTCGCCGAAGGTGCGGTCGTGATGTTGGAAGAAAGTGTCGAGGCCGAGATCGACGTTACTGTTCTGGAAAAACGGGGCTGGTCCGTGAAGGCCGACAAAATCTGGGGCGCCGCGCGGGTTTTGTTTTTGCAGCGCTGTTAGCCTCAGATCGCCCTAAAACAAATCATTCAAACCCGAAGGACCGAGGTCGCTTTCAAGCGCTATTTTCTCGTCTTCGCTCAATGTCTCGCAGAGCGTTTCAAAAGCGAGTTGCGCTTTTGGATAGCCCTTCTTCG